>CAZONZ010000011.1:18257-22316 GCA_964581005.1 uncultured bacterium | reverse complement strand
TCAAGATGCTTGGGCAGAAAATGACTACACAATTCTCAAGGGAGAGATTGAGCTCCCAATTGTAGTTCCGAATGAAGAGAAGTTTGTCTTGATGGACACATGCATAGGGGCACACGCTGTGACAATTTATGGATTCCAAGATGATAGGAACCCAGAAACAGCTCGGCCTGGGGGAGGTGCATTCATTTTTCGTAATAGTTGGGGAGAAGATTGGGCTAGTGGTAATGATCATGCGAGAGGGTATGGCAACTTGCCCTATAGCTACCTGGAAAAGTATTGTGTTGATGCTTGTATTATCACTGAGTTGAATGGCTTTCCAAAGTCGAGTCGTGGAAAGTCTAAGTTAAAGAACTAAAACGATTGCCCTCTGGGCTACTGTTTCTGAAGGAGGCACGGCACCAGTTCAACTATTGCAACTCTAACAATAACATCTTCAGGAGGGAGCTGGGATCTGTTGCCCCTCCACTAATACCCTGCCGAGGAGCAGCTCCTGGAACTCAGCCATTACCAATCCCAGTAAGGCTTTGATGCTATGGCGTCTCCTCGCTGTTAACTTTATGCTTATCCTCAAAGTCCTCTGTTGGATCTTTTGGAGAAAAAAGCTGGACAGTGACGGATTTTCCAACTATGATGGACTACTGTTGCGGAAATAAGCAACATTGTCTGGCTCACAAGGATACTGCGTTGGAACTGGGATCGGTTATCTCATAACCTCGTAAGTCTTGGCCAACACTCTTAGATTTGTGCTAGTCACAATTTATCCGCTATGCTTCTCAAAGATGTACCTCTAGCAAGTTTCGTTGTTGATAGGCTGAGACAGTTTAACATCCAAACTGTTGAGCAACTTTTTGCTGCTAGCCTGAGCGAGAGGCGTACATTGGGGTTGTCCTCAGCCTTGGAGATGACCAATCATGAGTTTTCCAGGATGATCTGTGATCTAAGGGAAAAATACCCTCAACTCTCTGTTCAAGAGAAGCCGAAGAAACGCTACTATATGGGCTACAGGCTAAATGACTCTACATCCAGGATTGTGGAAGATGCTTTAAGTGCTGAAAAATACTCACCTTAAAGTATAGATGATAACATTGATACTTGAACTTTGTCTCTACTAAGTCATCTCTCTTTCAATTATAGAGTCAAATTGAGTTGAGGTGGCACTCCAGATGTTTGTGGACGCGATTTAGAAACAGCTGGATCCCTCATAGTTCCCGGTAAGGTGGTGAATCCAAAGCGTTTTGATCCGGCCAATTTGGAACCTGTGGAATTACAGCACGATCAAGATGGTGACTTTCATGGCCTCAAGATCTTTAAGTAGACTCTTTAGTAGATATAGATCGCGCCCGTATCATCAATGTTGAGCGTTCGATCGCCCGAAACATCATTCAGTCGAGTAACCTCGATCCGGATCAGGTTTTGGTTGACCGTGTTGACTGTGAGATTGTATTTCAAAGCAGCTCGTTCGATCCCGTTGATGCTCAAAAAGGTTGGCAACATGGAGATCGAAAATTGAGTGATCTGACCTACAGGTAACTCAAACACGCTGTCATTTGGCCCTGTCAATCCATATTCCAAGGCAAGGTCTGTCTGATTGATCAAAAGGATCTGAACAGGTTGCTGAGGATCAATTCGTTCGACAGGTTGCCAAGGGCCGGGTTGAAAAGTGGTTGCGGGCGGATCCTGAGCAAGTACCGTTGTTGCCGGGATCAGGCCTATCAATGCCACTCCGCCGAATGAGAGCAGCTTGATCAAGAATGTGTAAGCAAGACGAGGTGTTGTTGAACCGTAACGCATCGATCAGCTCCCCAAGGGTTAAGTGATCACCAAGGCTGAAGTCAGAATAAACCAAACCCGGCCCCTAAATGAGGCGAGATCCTGAATAACTCATTGCTCAAAGCCGAAGATCAACAGGTGTTAAGGATAGGCTCAAGAAGCGTTGATCGATCCGTTACCAGTCGATTGCCAGTCGATCGAGGAGCTTCTCTAGAAACGGGAGGATCTCTAGAACGGCATGGTCTCGCCTGCTCGGAGGGTCAATACATCAACCCCTGACTCAGTGACAGCAACCGTGTGCTCAAATTGGGCCGAGAGCTTGCCATCTTTGGTCACAGCGGTCCACTTATCCTTCAGAACTTTGGCTTCATGGGTTCCTTCATTGATCATCGGTTCGATCGTGAACACCATGCCTGGACGGAGCTTTTTGCCTTGACCCCGCTTGCCGTAGTGAGGCACCTGCGGTTCGGTGTGAAAGATCCGACTCACCCCATGTCCCACAAAATCCCGGACCACCGAATATCCTTGAGCTTCAGCATACTCCTGGATCGCCGCTCCAATATCTCCAATCGTTCCTCCCGGCTGCACCGCCCGGATCCCGCGCCACATCGATTCCTCGGTGACTTGCACTAAATGGTGGGCTTTGGGAGAAGGGGATCCCACTAAAAAGGTGCGGGAGGTGTCCCCATGGTAGCCATCCAGGATCGGGGTGACATCAATATTGATAATGTCACCCTCTTTGAGAATCTGTTTGGCATTGGGGATCCCATGACAGATGACTTCATTAACGCTGGTGCAGATCGATTTGGGAAAGCCGTGATAGCCTAAGGGCGCACTTTTGGCTCCGTGTTCGATCGTCCAGGCTTCGGCGGCATCATTGAGCTCTAGGGTGGAGACACCTGGTTGAACCATCGGCTCTAAATAATCCAGGAGGGCTGCTGCGAGTTGACCCGCTAGGCGCATTTTCTCGATCTCGCGGCTGGAGAGTAGCACAATGGCTTCACTCGATCGCGGCTGACTCGAACGGGTCGGGGCGATTCCTGGCAGGGACTGGCTCAGATGTTTGGGCAGATTTTGGGAGCGAACCCCCAACTCACTCAATAGCCGCCGCGCGTTTTTGGTCATGCTTGCCTCTCAAACTGCTGATCATGCAACTCATTCTTTCGGCTGATCCACCTGGTCCAGCGGATCCACATCATTAAGTTAACTTAATTTCGAGTGCTGAGGGTATCACCCCCTAAGTCAATCTAGCTCAAGATCTTAGGTGAAGGTCTTGGGTGAGGGGTGGAGTTCAACAGTCAGATTCAACCTTCATCGTCCCATCCAACTGATTTCTCCGATCGAGCTGACACAAGTGTACCCATGATCCCCTGCGGAAATACGATCACCAAGCCCACAATCAGTCCTCCCAGGATCAGCCTCCAGTGATCGGTGTAGGCACTCATCGAGATCTGCAGTGATTTATAAACCAACGTGCCAATCAGCGGACCGATCCGGGACTGGATCCCTCCTAACAAGACCATCACCAAGCCATCTACTGAAGTTGGGATCCCTAAAACATCGGGGAACACACTGCCCTTGAAAAACGCATACAGCCCTCCCGCTAACCCACTACAAGCCCCAGCCAAACTGAACCCTAACCACTGCAACTGCTTCACCGGGATCCCAATCGCTTCCGCCCGCAACGGAGCATCCCGTCCAGCTCGGATCCCATACCCCAACGGAGCATCCAGGATCCGCCACAAACCTACCACCGCGATCGAGACCAGAGCCAACACCAACCCATAGAAGCTGTAGGGTTCACTCGCCCAAGCCGCAGGCCAGATCCCCAGCAACCCATTGTCACCACCCGTTACGTCATACCACTGAAACGCAACAGCATACGTGATCTGGGCAAAGGCCAGACTCAGCATGGCAAAATACACCCCAGTTAAGCGCACACAAAACCAACCAAAGATCAATCCACCCAATCCGCCCATCAAAGGAGCCACGATCAGCGCGATCGGCATCGGCCAATTCCAGTAGTGAACCGTTAAAGCAACTCCATAAGATCCCAACCCAAAATACGCAGCATGACCAAACGAATCCATCCCGCCGTTATCCATCAGAAACTGCAAACTGACACTAAAGAGGGCAAAGATCCCAATTTCTGTGAACACATAGGTCCAATAGTCTCCCCCGATCCAAGGCACGAAGGGTAAACCCAGGATCATCAGGATCCCCACCCCACGCTTCCATCCCAACAGTCGTCTCCACCCTGCCCCAGCCCTCCCCAAAGCCAGCGATCCT
>CAZONZ010000011.1:13056-18157 GCA_964581005.1 uncultured bacterium | reverse complement strand
CGAGATCCCCGTCTCCACCGCTGTTGAACTCTATGGATCCCTCTAACGCGAACAGATGCCAACGGACGCCCCAGCAATCCCCAAGGCCGCAGGATCAACACCCCTGCCATCACTAAAAAGATCAATACCAGCGTGATCTGAGGAAACAGCAAGATTCCAAAGGCATGGATCAGCCCCACCAAGATTGCTGCCAACAATGCCCCGATCACACTACCCATTCCCCCGATCACCACCACCACAAATGTTTCCGCGATCACATCTAAGCCCATCCCATGATGGATCGTTTCTCGTGGTAGCTGCAGAGCTCCGCCCAACCCCGCCAGAAAAGCTCCTACCGCAAACACACTCGTAAACAACCAGACCTGATCAATTCCCAACGCACTGACCATTTCCCGATCCTGCGTTGCCGCCCGAATCCAGATCCCCCATCGGGTTTGCTGCAAAACTAACCAGAGGATCAACGCCATTCCCGCCCCCAACCCAATCAAGATCAAGTCATACGTTGGCAAGGCTTGATCCCACAGCATCACCGTATCTGGCAATCCTGGCATTCGCGGCCCCAACCGATCCGTCGGCCCCCAGATCAGCAGCACCAGATCCTCGATCACCAACACCAGCCCAAACGTGACCAACAGTGGCAGCAACTCAATCGATCGATCAATCCGCCGCAGGATCCCCACTTCGATCCCGACTCCGATCCCGGCCACACTGACCGCTGCTAGGATCACCCCACCCCAAAATCCCCAGAATGTCTCCGGCAAACGAGTGACCAGACTATAGGCGATGTAGGCTCCCAGCATATAGAGGGATCCGTGGGCAAAGTTGACGATCCGCGTCACCCCAAAAATGATCGAGAGCCCCGCCGCCACCAGAAACCAAGACGCTGCTGATGCCAGCCCACTCAAGGCTTGAACCCAAACAAAGCTCATAGTGATCCCCGAAGTCTCCACATCCATGGACTACCCCTTGTCGATGGGTGCTGAGGCGTTTGATCCCGCACCCCGCCGCAAAGCACTGCTGAGCCCGCTGATTGATCGAAGCGACTCAGGCTTGCCAGACTTCCACCCGCGAATGCCCCACCCGTTGTCAGCTCATATCCAACGTTTGATCACTCAATCGCTGGGCATTTTGGACACGACCATGTCAGGATAGCAAAGCTCTCTCCTTAACACGGATCCATGCAACCTCGGCGCATTGCACGGGAACTGGCGTTGATCGCTCTTCCTCAATTACCTAAAAAGTCAACCAAATTGGAATCTCAGTCGCTAGCCGATTGGTTGACGGCAGCCATCCGGGTTTTGGCAGACGAAACCAACGATCAGCTGACTCAGGCCGCCAGCCACGTTCAACGGAGTGATCACCTTCTCCACGACAGCACCCAGATTCTCCCTTCCCCTCAACCTCTGAAAACTGAGGTCCATGAAGCTGCCCCTACCTCGCTATCCACTGCCTCCCCTGATCACACTCCCCAACCCTCAACGCCCCCCTCTTCAACCCAAGATCCGAGTGATCTAGACTCCACCGCAGCCACTCTAGCCCGATTGAGCCAACTCCAAAAACAGATCCAGCGTTTGGAAACCGCGATCCGCACCTCGAAGCCTCATCCCCAAGTCCAATCGGAGCTTCTGGGTCTCTCAAACCAACTGAAAACAACCCTGGCCAACGCAACCCAGCAACTCACCCAATCCCAACAACGACTGCAAACGGCCCGCGAGATCCTCTCCGATGCCGTTCAATCTACCCAGCAAGCGATCAATCAGGTTGGATCCGCTCTGCGTTTGCCCGAATTTTTGTATCTAGCGAATACAACTGAAGTGAAAGCCTATGCACTCCAGATCTTGACCACTTTACATCTCCACAAAGGTGATATTGATCAGATCATTCAAGCGGCCTTAATCGGGTGGCAGTTAGCTCGACTGAGCCGGATTGATCGCGATATTCTGCGGATCGCAGTGGTGGAAATGCAGTTTTTGCGGAGCGTGCCGGAGCGGGTGGCCATTAATGAGGCGATCGAACTGGCTAAAACCTATGGCAACGAAGAATCCCCAACCTTTTTGAATGCAGTCCTCAGACGAGTGCTTGATCAACAACGATCCAAACAAGCCCGTAGGCCAACCGAACACCTAGATCACGCTCCTACTCTCCCCTCAGATTCTAATGAAATGGGTAGTTCTCCGAAAGAAATGATCCCATAGTCATCAGGGATCACATGTGAGAGAACGGCTAGTGCACTTTCACGTTGAGAAATCCGATTGCTGAAGAGGCTTCGGCTACCCTTCGTCTTCCTCATCATGGGGAAATTGATGCCGCAGCGAGTAGTTGTGGGGGCGAGAGGTTTTCTTGACCTTATCTTTGATCGTTTCCAAATCAATATAGCGATCCGCCAAATTAATCAGCGCATCACTGGTCATCGATCGGAGGCTGACCACCTCAACCCGTACCCCTTGATAGCTCACCGCATTGACGGCGTAGGCCAGATCCCCATCTCCACTCACCAACACCGCTGTTTCATACCAGCGCACCAAGGCCAGCATATCCACCGCGATCTCCACATCCAGGTTGGCCTTCTTGGATCCATCGGGTAGCTGCACCAGATCTTTGGTCACCACTCGATAGCCGTTGCGCCGCATCCACAACAGAAATCCTTGCTGCTTCTCATTCGCTCGATCAACTCCCGTATAGAAAAACGATCGGAGCAGGCGCGAGTGACCCGTCAAACAGGCCAGCAGCTTGCTGTAGTCAATTTCGATCCCCAATTGCAAGGCAGCGTAGAACAGATTCGATCCATCAATGAAGATCGCCACCCGGCCTCGATTGTCCATCCCCTGGTCCAGGAGATAGCCAGGATCTGGCTCAGGACGTAGCATGATCAGATATCTCCAGATTGATCACAAACAGGTATCAAAAAAGGTTTTTATGGTTCAGACTGAACGATACAAAAAGATCGGAGCTGTGAATGTAAATTTTTCTTAAAGATCCTGGACTGGATCGTCATGCGAGTCGTTGAAACACAGGCTGAGGCGATTGGGGAACCTGATCGGCAGGCAATTGGCCCCACGTCGTCAGATCCCAACTCAACTCCTCAACATCCTGATAGACATACCCCAACTGTTGCAGGATCTTCAGGCTTAAATCGGGGATCAAAGGCGAGAGCATAATCGCTGCAATCCGCACAGACTCTAGCACGCTGTAGAGGATCTGTTCGACCTGAGCCCGTTCCCCTTGCTTGTAAAGAGTCCAGGGGGCTTGGGTGTCGAGATATTTGTTACTGGCCTGGATCAGACTCAAGACTTTGCTTGCAGCCTCATTAAAACTCAGCCGTTCATAGGCAGCAGCTACCGATTCCGGCAAGGATCGAGCCAGGGTTTGGAGAGAATGATCGTCTGGCAAGGTCACCGCAGGGATCGTGTACTCGCGGTATTTACGCAACATATTGAGCGTCCGATTCAAAAGATTACCCAGATCATTGGCCAGATCAGCATTGATCACATCTCGAAAGCGGCTCTCACTGAAATCGCCATCTCGACCCAGCTCAATCTCTTTGAGAAAGTAGTAGCGAATCGCATCAGCGCCGTACTGTTCAACCAACTCGTAGGGATCCAGAGTGTTGCCTAAACTTTTGCCCATCTTTTGCCCATCTTTGGTGAGAAATCCATGCCCAAAAACTTTCTGGGGTAACGGGATCCCAGCCGACATCAGCATGGCTGGCCAATAGACAGCATGAAAGCGGAGAATGTCTTTGCCGATCAGATGCAGATTCACAGGCCACCAAAACTCCAAGGCATGGGCTAGAGTTGGCGCTTGCTCCGGATCGATGATCGCGGTGAGGTAATTCAACAAGGCATCGAACCAGACGTAGATCGTGTGACTGGGATCGATCGGTGTCGGGATCCCCCAGCTCACTTGGGTTCGGGAGATCGAAAAATCACGCAGTCCTTGTTTAACAAAGTTGAGGACTTCGTTTCTGCGGATCAAGGGCTGGATAAAATCGGGGTGAGTCTCGTAATGATCTTCAAGCGCCTGTTGATAGCGAGAGAGTTTGAAAAAGTAGTTTTGTTCGTCGCGCCATTCTGCCTTTTTATTCGTATGGATCGGGCAGAACCCACCCTCAATCAATTCGGATTCATCTTTGAATTCTTCACACGAAACACAGTACCAACCCTGCTGCTGCCCAGCGTAAATATCCCCCTGATCCCAGACTCGTTGAAAAAATTCCTTGGCGATCGCAACATGGCGTGGATCGGTAGTCCGGATGAAGCGGTCATAGCGGATCTTGAGCAGACTCCAGAGTCGCTGAAATTCTGAGGCAATCTGATCACAGTGCTGCTGCGGATCAATGCCCCTCTCTTCAGCCGTTCGTTGGATCTTCTGGCCATGCTCATCGGTTCCTGTCACCATCAACACCTGATTACCCCGAAGCCGGTGATAGCGAGCGATCGCGTCAGCGGCCATGGTGGTGTAAGCACTGCCAATGTGGGGGGAGGCGTTGACGTAGTAGATCGGGGTCGTGACAACAAAGGTAGGCCGCTGTGACATGAGATCCAGGATGAAACGAGAGACACATCCTCACATCATATCGTCTATCCTCCTGCAACTTTGGATCCTAAAGCTTAAATAGTTGGATGGTCTGAATTGATGATCATGCCGCTCCAATTTCTGTGAACTGCGGATCATGGTCAAGTAACTGGTGTCCACCATACAAGGATTGCCTCAGCCACGCCTCTAGCCCCAAACCAGCCCTGGAAGGAATCGAAGGTAATGAAATTGGGATCGGTGTAGGAACTACCACCACCACCGCGACCCGTGCAGGGATCTGGATCGGGGGGAGACGGGGGAGGAGGATCCGGATTACCCGATCGGAGTTTTCGAGGCTAACTCGGACTCAGTCATCGAATAGATCGCGTCTGCAGAGTTGGCTGTATCGGCTAGATCATAGCTGTTTTCTCGAATCAGGATAGATTGATAGTCCTCCAAAATATCGAGATTGACATCATCAGCTCCGATTGCGTCATAGGGGTTTTCCAGAAAATCCTGAACATTATCCAGGCTCACCAGAACAAGACTATAGACAAGTGCAACTAGAAAACCACAGGCCCAAAAA
>CAZONZ010000011.1:7349-12956 GCA_964581005.1 uncultured bacterium | reverse complement strand
GCCAGCGAGGCATAATTCAAAGCTGAGACATGGGTCGCGGCCAAGATCACCGGGGGAGCAACACCATCCTCTAAGGCTTCTTGCCAGCGGGAGGCGCATAAACACCACCGATCGCCGGGTTTGAGTCCTGGAAACTGGTACTGAGGGGCGGGAGTGCTCAGATCGTTGCCCTGAGATTTGGTATAGCGTAGGAATGATTCATTCATCTCCGCACAAACAACATGGACGCCAAAATCTCCTGGTCCGGTTTCACAAAACCCTGTGCGATAAAACCCTGTGAGCGGATTACTGCAACACAATTCTAGGGGTCCTCCTAAGACGTTCGTGCCCTTGGATCCTGGCAATCCCTGTGATGATCCATTTCCCGTCATATCCTGCTCCTCTAAACTCACCCTTTGGTCATCTCTTTGCAGCCTACCATTGACTGGTCAGTCTCCATCAACGTCTTGCCGGAGTAGCCTCATTTTGCCGGATCCCTCTCTCTCTTCGTAAGAACTAGATCCAACTTTTGTGATCCCGTGATCAGTCACTCTTTTGTGATCCCGTGATCAGTCACTCAATGGTTGATCAAAGTGCTGCTCTCAAGATCATCTGGATCTGGGTGAGACTGGATTTTCTGAACAAGATCGTAGAAAGGATCCCAATCATCATTGTGAGTGATCGGCTCCCAAACCGCCTCAATTTCTGATCGGAGTAATACTGTTTTGGGATTGTGACGCTGAAGCCGATCAGAGATTAACTCCATTTCCGTATCTGGAAGAGTTTGGAGAACCTGATAATAGCATCGTCGCCATCGATCCAAAGCCTCTTGCGGTTCAGCATTGAGCTCAAAGGTATCAGCCAAGATCAGGTGAGGTTGATCTTGCCAAGCTAGCGTAAACTGTTCAGCTAATCTGATGAAAAAACTGTGATACTGAATTGGGCTAGCCACTAGAAACTGGAGGGTTAGTTTAACCAGATCATGTTCAAGGCGAGGCATGATCGATCCGATCCCTAGTTTGTTTAAGATCAACCGTCGATAGTGAGATTGATACAGATCATCATACTCAACTAAGCCTTCTTCTAAGTCGCTGCGATCGATCACTCGTGCCAACGGACGTTGTAAGCGGATTAAATTTTCTTTGCAGACATCTGGTTGAAGCCCAAAGCGGTAGTAGCCCCAATAGTCAAAATAGGCAGCTGTGAAATTTGGATCAAATCTCTCAATAAATGCGTAAGGACCATAATCAAAACTCTCTCCAACAATTGACATATTATCTGTATTCAAAACTGCATGACAGAATCCTGCTGCCATCCATTGAGCTGCTAAAATAGCCGTTCGTCTCACCACCGATCGATAAAACTCAACATAGCGTTGCTGACGATCTGGAATGTCCAATAATTCGGGATAGTAAATCTTCACCACATGATCGATCAATGTCTCTAGAAGATCTGGACGCTGTAAAAAATGGAGTCGCTCGAAGGTGCCAAAACGAATATGGGATCGGCTCATTCGGATCATCACTGACGATCGGGTGGGAGACGGTTCATCCCCGCGCCATAGAGCTTCCCCAGTTTCCACCAAGCTTAGACAACGAGAGGTTGTAACACCTGCATAATGCAGTGCTTCGGCAGCCAAGATCTCGCGGATTCCTCCTTTTAGCGTTAACCGTCCATCTCCATATCTCGAATAGGGCGTTGTTCCGGATCCTTTTGTCCCTAGATCGTAAAGCCGCCCATCGACTCCCCGAAACTGTCCATAAAGAAAGCCACGGCCATCGCCCAGTTGAGGATTATACTCTCCAAACTGGTAGCCGTGATAGCACATAGCCCGAAAAGGAGATCGTCCTTCAAACTTACCAAAAGCTTGAATAAAATCAGAATCCATGACACGGCCAGGATCAAGACCAAGCTTGGGCAACAGACAATCATTTCGGAACCGAAGTAAATGCTGTGGAAAGGGTGCAGCAGGCACCTCATCGAAGAAGGATCCTCCCAGGGAAGCAAACGCTGCTTCATCTTTCAGTAACAGAAATGGATTGGTAGAAATAGCCACAGGTCCAAACAGTTATAGGCGCAAAGAGTCACAAGCATAAATCATTTGACCGTAAGACTCAAGCCTTACGCATGGCTTTCGAGTCTGGGTGAAAGAAGCTTGGCAAAACTGTCTGATCATCGTATACCGCATCTTCGAGATTGGCATACTCCAAATTGGCATGATCTAACTTAGCTCCCTTCAAGGAGACATAACGTAGATCGGTATTGCTCAAATTGGCCTCACTTAAATTCGCCCCTTCTAAATTCACGCCTACCAAATCCGCACCATTCAAATTGGCTCCCATCAATTCAGCTCCCCGCAAATCCGCAAAATTGATCACAGCAAAACTCAGATTGATCCGCCAGAGGCGTGTTTTATGCAGACGAGCTCCGCGCAGATCCACAGTACTGAGATCCACTTCTTGCAACAAAGCTTCCGTCAGATCGGCTTCCGTCAGATCGGCTCCAGTCAAGGTCGCTCCAGTCAAATCCGCCCTGGCTAACCGAGTTCCCCCTAGATCGCTGGCCTCTAACTTAGCTCCCTGCAGATCGGCATCCCGGAGATCAGCGGTCCAGAGGTTGGCACCGCTCAACTTCGCTTCTCGCAAAACCGCCCGTTGCAGATTGGCCCCTCGCAGCTTGGCCCCCCACAGATTCGCTCCACTTAAATTCACTTCGGTTAAATTAGCAACATCCAGCGTTGCCCCACTCAGGTTGGCCTCTCGCAAACTGGCTTGACTTAAATTCGATCCCCGTAACGAGGCTTCCCGCAAGTTACCAAAATCAAGATTGATCCGATGGAAATTCGAGTCACTCAGATCGGATCCCCGCAACTGAACCCGGATCAAATTGGCTTGACTCAGATCCACCTGCCGCAACTGGATCCCATTAAAAACCCGTTCCCCAGCCGCATAGAACTCAAGTAACTCTGCCGCTGAATTGACTTTGCCCATAACCTTTCACCTCCCCTAACCCCTCGACTTGATCATCATGATCCTCTGAAATGAGTCTAGCCACTGGATGGAGAATTGGATCAGCTTTGACATCTTCCTCAATCAACCTACCGGGGAATTGAGCTGTTGAGTCTTGTGGCCCGACGTTCCAGGGTCTAAGCAGATCTTTACGTTCCTTTACAGCTTTGGCTGAGTTCTTAGCCTACAATCCTGGCTGGTTCAAGACGGATGCAAGCTGTGATGACTGCCGAAAAGATAACTCAACTACCCAAGACCCGATCTCGTCTGGTCTCCTTACTTATTCTCTGCTGGATCAGTTGGCTGGTATCGAGCTGGCAAGCGTTTGCCGAAGTGATCGTCCGAGTCGAGATTGCCAATACCCGATCGTCTATTTTGCTCGGCAGCTCCACCCCTGCCCAGATTCTGGATCGAAATGATCAGGTGCTTGGAACCCTGGAGCCACTTAAGGGCTATCGCGTCCAACCGGGACAAGCGGGAGTTCACCTGAACGGTATCACAAATCCGATTGTGCAGATCCAACCCCAAGGAGATGGATTGATTGCCGTGAATGGCCGCTGGTACAAGGGGGATCTGTTGATGGCTGGCTACAACATGATCTTGGGGGTGAACTATGTTGAACTGGAAGACTACGTAGCGAGTGTTGTCGATGCTGAGATGGGGGCGTCATTCTACCCAGAGGCTTTGAAGGCTCAGGCCGTGGCTGCTCGCAGTTATGTGTTACATCACTATGATCCCAATGACTGGTTTGATGTGCATAGCGATACTCGTCACCAAGTTTATCGAGGTTTAGCCAATCGATCGGCTGCAGCTCTTGCGGCAACCGAAGCCACCCGTGGACTGGTTTTGGTGTATGGGGATCAATTCGTCAACGCAATGTACAGTGCCAGCAATGGCGGTCGCACCGTCGCAGTTCCAGGGGTGCCCTACTTCAAAAGTCTGCCCGATGTCACTAATCATCCCAAATACGGTCATGGGATCGGTTTGAGTCAATGGGGCTCACAGGAGCGAGCAGGCTGGGGTTGGAAATATCACGATATTCTTAACTACTACTACCAAGGAGTCCGGTTGACACGACTGCCTCAGTGATGGATCAACAAAACAGATTGATCTCATACTTGGATCCTCCATAATCCCACAATCCCACGCTAGCCTTGAGCGAGAGGAGGATCTTAACATTATGCGCTTTTTGATTGAACAATGGCGTTGGCTCGATCAGCAGTTTCAACACCATGCCATTCACAGTATGCGAGGCCAGGTGGCACTCCTGATCGCCAGTCTCTCGTTTATTCCCAATCTCGTTGTGATCGGTGCTCCCTTCTTCCGCCCTAATGCCGAAACCCTCGATATCTCATCCGTCTGGATCGGTGGCCTTATTCTGTGGATCATGATCCTGGCCTTATGTTCAGCTGCTGTTGGCTATCTATCCTCATATTACATGCTCCGCCCCTTAACATTACTCGCTCAAGAACTCAGCATTCTGGAAGCCGAGATCAGTCAACCTGGCCACTGGCAACTCACTCACCACCCCCACGATCCACACGAGGCCCGGATCCTTCGCCGCGCCTTCTCCCGTCTTCTTCAGCAAGTGCAAATTGAACAACAGCGCCGTGATGCCTTTGCAGCTACTTTGATGCACGATCTGAAAACCCCCTTGATCGCTTTTCACCATCTCCTGAGAATTCTGCAACAGGATCAACTGGCGGGCCAAGAACGATCAGAGGTTTTGCGACAATTATTACAAGAAAATGAACGGGTTCTCGAACTCGTCCAGCGGATGGTCAATATCCATCGTTTAGAACAGCAAGCGATCACACTGCGCCGCCGTCCCTGTGATCTCGGTCGTCTTGCTAGAGATCTGATCCGCCGGATGCGACCCCTTGCCCAAGCCCGCCAGCTCCAGCTCACCAGCCATGGTAACGGTTGGGCCGAAGTCGATCGATCCGAGCTAGAACGTGCCCTCTACAATCTGGTGGATAACGCGATCCGCTACGCCCGTCACCAGGTTCAGATCGAGGTTAGTTCTACCGCAATCCGGGTGAAGGATGACGGTCCTGGACTGCCTGCTCCCCTCGATCATTTAACCCAACCCTACACCGCGACCTTGTTTGAAGTGGCCGGTAAACGTTATACCGCCGGATCGGGAGGACTAGGGTTATTTATCGCCCAACGGATCATGATCGCCCACGGCGGCGGTTTGGAGCTGGAGCAAACGGGATCGGAAGGGACCAGCCTGGTCTTAACGTTGGGACATACCTGAAAGGAAAGGGTTTTGGGGGCGATCGCAACCATGGTAGTTGACCTTAATGAAGGGACAAATGTGGATGTTCTATGTCTAGGTTAAGATCATCTGCTGTGCCTCACTGCGTCTTGAGCTATTTCCAAGAAACATCATCCCTAGACCTGAGTTCGATCGGCTAAGGATTGGGAGCCTAGGGTTGTGAGGTGAGCGGATAGGCGAACACGATCGAGAGGAGCAAACCCCAAAGCAGGTACGATCCCACCACGAGGAGTCAGCTTGCAAGGGGAGAGAACGATCCTGCAGTAGGAAGAAATGGCATTGCAGCAGTCAGAAATGACATTGCAGCAGTCAGAAATGGCATTGCAGCAGTCAGAAATG
>CAZONZ010000011.1:0-7249 GCA_964581005.1 uncultured bacterium | reverse complement strand
CATTGCAGCAGTCAGAAATGACATTGCAGCAGGTTGATCTGTGTGATGGTCAGTTCTATGGAGAGTGCATTTCGATGAAATCCTGCTGTCACGCTGCTTTAAGGGGTCCGTGCTCAACGCAGATACGTATAGGCCCGCAAACTCTCTTCAAAGTGGGCTTGTAACATTCGAGCCTCAGCTAGCGTGATCCGGCGCTGTTGCAAGGCAGCCTCTGTAGAATGATGAACTTGTTCCACCAGATCCTCAACATTGTATTGAACAAAGCTGAGTACTTCGCTGACCGTATCGCCTTTAACTACCTGTGTGACCCGGTAGCCATCGTCCTGCAGCTGGACATGCACCGCATTCGTATCCCCAAATAGATTGTGCAGATCCCCCAGGATTTCTTGATAAGCCCCAGTTAGGAAGATTCCAATCAGATAGGGATCTCCATTGGGCTCATGCAAGGGCAGCACAGAGGCAATTTCACCTGATTCATCAAAAAAACGATTGATCCTGCCGTCGCTATCACAGGTTAGATCGGCCAATGTCCCCCACTGACGAGGCTCTTCATCTAGGCGGTGCAGCGGCATGATCGGAAAAACCTGATCGATCGCCCAACTATCTGGAACTGACTGAAACAGCGAGAAATTGCCGTAGTAAGTGCTCGACAACATCTCATCAAGATCGCGCAGCCCCACTGGATCGAAGCCGGTTTGCTCCAACTCGCTGTAGGCTAGGTTACAGATCTTGTCGCAGCAATTCCAGAAGAGTCGCTCAACTCTAGCTCGTTCTTGCAAGCTCAAGAATCCATCCGTGAACTCTCGCAGGGCAGTATTTTTGAGATCGTGAGCGCGGCGGTAGTTGGCAGTCAGAGTGGAACTGCTGATCTCGTGATAGAGCTCATCCATCTGATGAACCACAAGAGCATCGGTTTCAGGAACACCCGGCAAGCTCAACATGTTTGGGTTGACCCCTACCACATCAAACACCAAGACCGACTGATGCGACATGATCGCCCGTCCACTCTCGGTCACCAGTACAGGAGGTGCCACCCCGTGCTCCTGGCACGTTGTCAGTACGGTTTGAACCACGGTGACCGCGTAGTCCTCCAGATCATAGGACTGAGAGGTCTGTGCTGTGGATTGCGATCCGTTGTAGTCAATACCTAAACCACCGCCAATATCCAGGTATCCCATTGAGGCTCCCAGCTTGACTAACTCCACGTAGAGCTGGCTAGCCTCTCGCACTGCCCGTCCATGCACACTTACCGTCGAGATCTGGGATCCAATATGGTAGTGAAGCAACTGCAGGCAACTCAGCATATCCGCCTCGTGCAAGCGAGCCACCACCTCCAGAATTTCACTTGCCGTCAGTCCAAACTTGGCCCGATCGCCTGCCGACGTTCCCCAACGCCCGATCCCTTCCGTGGCGAGCTTGGCCCGGACCCCCAGGATCGGTGCAATTCCCAAACGTTGAGAGGCTTCGATCACCAGAGTCAACTCATGCAGCCGTTCCAAGACAATGATGGAGGTGCGGCCCAACCGTTGAGCCAGCAGCGCCGTTTCGATGTAATCTCGATCTTTGTAGCCATTGCAGACTAACAGAGCTCCAGGCGTGTCCAGATTGGCTAGAGCGATCAACAATTCCGGCTTGGATCCGGCTTCGAGGCCAAATTGAAAGCTGCGTCCGTGTGCAACGACTTCTTCAACCAGGTGACGCTGTTGATTGACCTTGATCGGATAAACCCCTTTGTAGACATTGGGGTAGCGTAGAGTTCGGATCGCGTGATTGAACCGTTCACACACTTGACGAATCCGATCCTCAACAATGTGAGAAAAACGGACGATCAGCGGCAACTGGATCCCACGCGCCTGCAGATCGAGGACTAGGGTGTAGAGATCCACGCCTGCTGGAGGCTTAACAGCAGCTTCTACAGCTGTTTTCAGGGGTTGCGATCGAGTGTGGGGAGACAGCGTTGGTTTGGAGAGAACCTCAACATGTCCCGCAGCATTAACCCCAAAGTAGGATGCACCCCAACGATCGATGCGATACAGTTTTTCGCTGTCTCGCAGAGTCCAGGGAGAACGAGTCGCAATCGGCATGGTTATACCCCCAGATACCAGAGACGGAACCAAGCGTGCAGTGTTTTCTACACGAATTAATAACCCTATCTCCCCTAAGCCCGTTTTGTAAATAGGGTTTTTAGGATTTTTTGAGTCCTCTGATCCGATCCTCCATGGATATCAAGTTTTAGCCAGAGGGGATCCAGAGGGGATCCAGAGAGGATCCAGAGGGGATCCAAGCGTTCCCTCACGGATTGAGAGATAGGTTTGGGGACGATCCCTTCTGGAGCTGCAGATCCATCCAACTCTGATTTCCTAGCTTCCTGGATGGGGAATGCTCATGATTTGTGCCAGAATAGCTTACCTTGATCAGCTTCTCATCCCACCTTATGCTGTCTGATCCCATTCTGGTTTGGCACCGCCGCGATCTCCGTCTCCATGACAACAGTGCTCTGCATGATGCTGCGCAGCGTAGCTGTACTGTGATCCCTGTGTTTATTCTCGATCCTGACATTCTCAACCGATTGGATACAGCGCCTGCACGAGTCTGGTTTATGCTCCAGTCGTTGGCAGAACTCCAAGATCGGTATGCCAGCATTGGAGCTCGGCTAATCATTCAAAAAGGCAAGCCTCTAGAAATTCTCTCTGATCTTGTGCGGACGACCCAAGCAAGCACTGTCATTTGGAATCAAGACGTCGAACCTTATGCGATCCAGCGTGATCGAGACGTAACTGAGGGACTCCAAGCGATCGGGATCGAGGTGATCACCCATCAAGATATGCTGCTGCACAGTCCTGACCAAATCTACACTCAATCTGGGGATCCTTACTCTGTTTTCACTCCTTTTTGGCGCAACTGGCAGAGGCGGGATCCATCTCCTCCGTATCCTACTCCAAGATCACTCCAGACTCCCCCGATCGATTCTCTCCAACTGCCAACGTTGGCTGAATTAGGGTTGAGTTGTGATCAAGATCTGCCGATTGCAGGGGAAGAAGCTGCCCTAAATGTATTAGATTATTTCTGCCAAAGTTTGATCTTTGATTACGAGGAGCAACGCAATTGGCCTGGGATCGAAGGCACCTCCCGTCTCAGCCCGCATTTACGGTGGGGGACGATTGGGATCCGGCAAGTTTGGCAAGCAACCAAGTGTATTGAGGATCAGATCCGCAGTGATGAAGCTCGATCTAGCGTGCAAACCTGGCGGCAAGAGTTGGCATGGCGAGAGTTTTACAAACATGTTTTAGCGCATTGGCCACGGGTGGAAACAACCTCATTTCGATCCGAATTCGATCAGTTGGTGTGGGAGAATCGCCTCGATTATTTTGAAGCTTGGTGTGAAGGGGTAACGGGATATCCCATTGTTGATGCAGCCATGCGCCAACTGAATCAAACGGGCTGGATGCACAATCGGTGTCGAATGATCGTCGCTAGTTTTCTGACGAAAGATCTATTGATCGACTGGCGCTGGGGGGAACTCTATTTCATGCAAAAATTAGTGGACGGGGATCTAGCTGCTAATAACGGAGGTTGGCAATGGAGCGCCAGCGTGGGAACTGATCCGAAACCACTACGGATCTTTAATCCCTCAACCCAAGCTGCTCGTTTCGATCCTGAAGGTGAGTATATCCGGTGCTATCTCCCAGAAATTGCAGGACTCGATACAAGGGCTTTGATCGAAGTGGGAACGTCTAAATCAGCCTTGCAAGCTCTAGCTGAGCGACACCAATGTGGTTATCCTGATCCCTTGGTGGATCATAAGCAACGCCAACAGCAATTCAAACAGCTTTATCAGGCTTGTCGATCGTCGATCGTCTAAAAGACTGGACTAACTTCAGTTTAACTTCCATCTTCTCTCGCACACAGAAGCCTACAAATAGGGACTCCTCGTATAGGAAGAGTACGGCCAGATCTGTTTTTCTAAGGTGATGATGCTACACTACTCTGACACTACGGTTTTTAATGTGGGTGCCCAAACGATCGTGAATACTGTGAATTGCGTGGGCGTGATGGGAGCTGGACTGGCCCTAGAGTTCCAGCTAAGGTTTCCGGAAATGAAGGATGATTATGTTCAACGTTGTCAAGCAAGCCAAGTTGAAGTCGGTAGACCTTACCTTTACAAAGGCTATGATCATCCGTGGATCCTTAATTTTCCAACTAAGCACCATTGGAAATATCCTTCCAAGTTGGAATGGATTGAGCAAGGATTGCAGTATTTTGCCGAGAACTATCAAAAGGGTGGAATTACATCCATCGCCTTCCCAAAATTAGGATGCAGTCATGGTGGTCTTGATTGGAATGTTGTATCTCGATTAATGGAGAGATATCTGCTTGACCTTGATCTAGAGATCTTTATCTGCAAAGACAATGAGCAAGAGGCTTCAGGTACAGAAGGGCTGATGGTTCAAATGATCAATAATATGGAGAAGCTTTCTTGGCCCCTCGACTTTGGCATGAGATCGGATGTCAAGGCAAAACTGATTGCTGGTCTACCCATTCATCGATTTAGAGATCTGAGAGACATTGAGGGAATTGGTAAGCAAACCTATAAAGATCTATTTCAGTTCTTAGATGTGTGGGTTAATCAATGCGAAAACTCTGATTATGATCCGATAGCTCAACGAAAGAGCTTAGATTCAAAGAGAGAATTGTGCATGGATCTGCCTGCAGCAATTTCTGATCATACTCACAAAGAAATATACTCCGAAGGGGTTACTTATTCATTAGATCAAACCAATGACCCATTAAGCTCAACCACCGAAACATTAAGTGATCAAGATCTGATTCATGAGACTTCCTCAGATCCCCATGATCATGAATTATACGATGATCTATTCTATGTTATTTTACCATCAATCGAAAAAGCTCTTAAGGTAGCCCAAACACCCGATCAAGTTACAGAGGGGTTTAATCAGTTTACCACCGGAACTAAAATCTCAAAGAAGATGGTGAGTGATTGGCTGAAGTTAGCTGAGAAACTTGGCAAAATCAAAAAGCTTCCAGGTCGCCCAACCAAGTATGTTGCTGCGTCACTTCAACTTGTTCAACAGCTAGAATGTGACTTCAATACCTAAAGATCGTCATCAATTTGAAAATTAGCCTCTATTGCCTGTGTGTCGCCAACTCCTCGATCTGGACAATATGAATCAGTGCTATATGGTCAGCATGCTCAGGAATATCATTGTTACCACCAACTCCAACGATAATTCGGGATCGTAGGACAATAACCTGATCGGGATGTGTGACGTCATAGGTCTTTCCTCCTGTGAGGTAGAGGCGATAGGGTTGGAATGGCTGTCTACGAGTGAACTCGTGCAGGTCTTCAGGACGCATTTTTCTGAGATCTGAATCAGTTACATCCTGATCGTACATTAGGTAGAAGGCTAACGGATCAGCAACAGGAGTGACTGACTACAACCCACCACAAACCCTAACACGCCTCCTAATGTAACGATCGCCTGCAATTCTTGCCGAACAATTTGCTGGATCGCTTTTTCCAAATCAGCCGGAGAAGTTGCATTCACGCGGTTGATAATCACTTGATCTAAATTCAATACTGGGATAACTTGTGTCATCAGAGATTCAAGATCGCGTTCTAGATATCGTTCCAAGATCAACGCCAGATCAAGACTGACTTGATCAATCGAGCTCTGGACAACTTTAGAGTGCCGCAATCGCCCTAAGATCACCGTTGCCAGCCCCTCCCAATCCACCGAGGAGCCAAACTTTTGCACAAGATCCGGTCCCTCAGTCCGAAAATAGGTTTGGATGCCCAAGCGTAGCTCTTTCCGTAGTTGCCGCACTGCTGCGATCGGCAGACTTTGCAGTGAGAGATTTTGGATCAGCTCTGTCAGCCGACGACTGGCACCGATATCTTTGAGGATCTCTCCCAAAATCACTTCTGCTCCCTCTGGATCTTCAAGACAATAATTACGAAAACGGAGCAGCGCTGACTTCGCACCAAATAAATTGGCCACTAACCAATAGGTACCTGTAGCCCGCTCTCGAAATTCTTGATCCAAAGCGTCAATATTACGATCGGTGAGAAAATCAACCAGAGTTTGGCGCAGAATTTTAGGAGGTAAAACCTGTTCCAGGATCCAGGTGGAGAGCTGTCGGGCTTGATCAGTGTTGAGTCGAACATCCAGGAGCACTTGATCAAACAGTTGATTGATCTGAGTTTCTAAAAAGTTCTCCTGGCGGGACCAAACCTTGAGAAGGCGGGGCAAGGATTCTCGAAACAGATCGGCTAGAATCCGTCCTAGAACTTTAGCCGTTTCTTGCTGATGCTGGGGATCCTGCAACCGATCCAGAGCAACCCCCAAGAGCCAACGGATCCCGGCCTGCATTCGTTCGGTTTGGAGCAACTTGCGGGCTAACTTCTGCAATTCGTCAGGGGTCAGCAACGATCCCATGATCGTGTTCGAGATCTGACGGGCCAAGCGGGGCTGGTTTTGGGGGATCAATCCAGGTGTGAAGGGAAGCTGACGACCCAGGAGTTTGTAAGGTCGATAGGGACGAAACAGCATCTTGATGGCCAGATCATTCGTCAGGTAACCAATGATCCAACCTGCAACTGGGGGAATGAAAAAAGTCCAAAGGGCCATGCGACTCCGTCAAGATCTCAACATGCGATTATCACTAGTTTAACGATCTGGCCTCGATCTGATCTCGCTAGCAGTTTGGGTAACGGGGATCTCAGGAATAGAGATCTCAGAAATAGGGATCTCAAGGGTAGGGATCGCATCGGAAGCTTGGTCATGGCAAACTCAACAGGTTGTCTGATCTGGATCGGCACCATATTATTTAGGAACTGATTGCCATAGAAGCCAAGCCAAGACTGAGATCCAAAACCATTTCAATAATCACGTCAGAACTTCATGTCACAAACCTATCATGATCAGATGGCAAAACAGCTGTTTCAAAAGTTTCTCGGAGCCTTCGGAGAGGTTGAATTGAGCCGTGAAGTACCTGGGGAAGCTCGCTTCATTGATATCTACTTTTCACCCTATACAGATTCAGAGGCTGATCCAACTCCCTTGGGACTGCTGGGACGATTGGCGGAGCATCCTTGTCTAATTGAGCCCTACCGGAATCCACCCAGCCCAGCAGATATGGAGAGCTGCTTATTGAAGTTAATGTGGATCCTCGCTGAGCAAAGACGGGAAGCAAAGCGAGAACCAAAACCTCTGCCCAAGCTACTCTT
>CAZONZ010000010.1:17097-22405 GCA_964581005.1 uncultured bacterium | reverse complement strand
ACCTCCGAACCACCCTTCGTTCCGGGACAGAGATCCGGCATAACGCTACAGTGGTCGTACTGGGAGATGCCAACCCCGGCAGCGAGATCATTGCGGGAGGCGATATCTTAGTTTGGGGACGGTTACGGGGACTCGTTCATGCCGGAGCTCAAGGGGATCAGAAGGCTGTGATCTTAGCCGTTCAGTTGGAACCCACCCAATTACGGATCGCGCATCAGGTGGCTCGTCCACCCGAAGATGCCCCCCCGGATAGCCTTCCCGAAGTGGCCTACTTGAAAGATGATCTGATTTGTATTGCCAGTATTCAGGACTTTTTGCGGAGACGGGTATGAGCCGAGTCATCGTTGTAACCTCTGGAAAAGGAGGCGTTGGCAAAACCACCATTACCGCCAACCTCGGCACCGCCCTAGCCCAACTGGATCAGTCGGTGGTGGTCATTGATGCCGACTTTGGTCTCCGCAACCTCGATCTGTTGCTGGGCCTCGAAAACCGGGTTGTGTACACAGCGGTCGAAGTGATCAGTGGGGAATGTCGGCTGGAGCAAGCCTTGGTGAAAGACAAGCGTAACCCCAACCTGGCCCTCTTACCTGCTGCCCAAACCCGGAATAAAACGGCTGTTTCTGCCAATCAAATGCACAGGTTGATCCAAGAGCTTGCCAGCCGCTACACCTACATCCTGATCGACTGTCCTGCGGGAATTGAACAAGGCTTTCGCAACGCCATTGCCGGAGCCACCGAAGCCCTGATCGTCAGCACCCCTGAAATTTCAGCAGTTCGAGACGCGGATCGGGTGATTGGCTTGCTCGAAGCAGCCCAAATTCGTCCGGCTCATCTGATCATTAATCGGATCCGCCCCAGCATGGTAGCGACCCATCAGATGATGTCGGTTGAGGATGTGGTGGAGATCCTAGCGATCCCGCTGATTGGTGTGGTTCCGGAAGACGAAGACGTGATCGTGTCCACCAACAAGGGTGAACCTCTGGTACTCAGCTCTCAATCCTATGCAGCCAGCGCAATCCAGGCCATTGCCCAACGATTGCAAGGTGAGACCGTTCCCTTCCCCGATCTTGATGAATTCAACGAGGGACTGATGACCCGCCTCAAAAAGTTTTTTAACAAAAAGCTGATCTAGATTCAGCAATTTCGGTTGCGTCCCATTCGATCCGGTTCGATCCTGTTGAGCTCAGTTGCGGCCGCCATCGCCAAAACTCAGATATTCCGACCAGAGATTTTCCAGACCCAATCATCATGTCGGCAAACAGGATTTAGAAGTCATGTTGAGAACACCTTGGCAAGGAGCACTAACAGGGGTACCCAAACAATGCTGATCGAGTTTTTAGAACAGATCTTTGGCCGTCACAGCACCACCAGTCGAGATCAGGCCAAACAACGGCTCAAGCTGATCCTGGCTCATGATCGGGCTGATCTCACACCTGAAGCCTTAGAGTCGATGCGAGTGGAGATCTTAGAGGTCGTTTCCCGCTACGTCGAACTCGATGCCGAGGGACTCCAATTCCGTCTCACCAGCGAAGAAGGCACCACAGCCCTGATCGCAAACCTCCCCATCCGGCGAGTCCACAGTACTCCTGACGCAACGGCCACCAGCGAAGAAGCTGAATCCCAAGCACCAGAATGATCCCTGGTTATCCACTAGAGCTCGCGTTTGTCCACTGCGGCTCCCCGTCAGCCAGCCTACCGTTTTCATCCCACCACGTTGACGGGTTTCGCTCAAGCAATCGGCGGCTCAGGACCAGGATTTTCCCCCTCGAACTGATCCATTCTAGGAAAAACGTCAAGGAAGGATCAGACATGAACTTACTGGATCAACCCACCGCTGCAGATCTCCGTTTTTTTGCGAGTGCGCTGGGGTTTGTGGTGGTTTCACTTGCCTTCTTCGCGGCAGCAGCAACCAACACCCTGCCTCATCCCCCCATTCCTACGCCGATCATCAGCATTTTGACCGGATCTTCGCTTGACTCGGAACCGTCTCCAGGCAAGATCGAGCTGAGTGCGTTTAACGATTGAATCTCAGAACCGTGTTTCCAAATTGACTCTAAGAATTGAGGTTCAGAGCTGAGTTTTGGAGATGAGTATTGGCATTGAGCTCTAGATCTCTGGGATGCAGTTGATGGCTGTGATCGGGAGTGCCTAGAGTGCGGGTAGAGATGCTTACATTGGGTGAAGGTGACAACGGCAGGGAGTAGACAAACGGACCTTGCCGCAGTCGCCTAGCTACTCATTCGGAAAAATGATGAGGCAGTCCGACAAGAATGGAGTTAGAGTATTGAACATGAGGTGTGATTCGTCAAGCACCTCTAAGCTTTGAAGGTGGGCCGTGGCTTAGACAAGCGACTTTGGCATTTTATGTCCACAAAGTCAGTGAGTTCTGTCACAGCAGTCATCCCCAACCGAGGCTAATGATTATAGTATGTTCAATCCTACTCAACTTCTGATCGACGCCTTTCTGCCTCAGATCAAGGCGGGTTACAACCGAACAGCCTGCGGGCTGAAATCTGACTATGCCGAGCTGATCAGCTGGGTCGCCAACATCGCCCTCGAAAACATCGCCAATAGCGACGCCCTCTATCACAATATTGAGCACACTATTTTTGTCACTTTGGTTGGCCAAGAGATCCTGCTGGGCAAACATATCCGCGAAGGTCAGATCTCCCATGAAGACTGGCTCCATTTCATGATCTCGTTGATCTGTCACGACATTGGCTATGTGAAAGGGGTGTGCAGTCAAGATCGACCGAGTGAGCGATGTTACGCATCTGGTAAAGAAGGAAACGTTATCTACTTGCCCCCCGGCGTCACCGATGCCAGCCTCACGCCCTACCATGTCGATCGCGGCAAACTATTTGTAGACGAACGTTTTGGGGATAACCCTCTGATCGACACTGAAGTGGTCAAAGACAATATTGAGCTCACCCGCTTTCCCGTCCCCCTCGACTCCGATCACCAAGATACCAACCATTATCCCGGTCTAGTCCGAGCTGCTGATCTGATTGGCCAACTGAGCGATCCACGCTATTTGCAAAAGATCACCGCATTGTATTACGAGTTTGAGGAAACTGGCGTTAATCGAACTCTTGGCTACTCAAATCCTGATGATCTCCGATGCAACTATCCTAAGTTTTACTGGACCAGTGTTTATCCTTACATCCACGATGCTGCTGAGTACTTAAAAGTCACCCAAGAAGGGAAACAGATCCTGGCTAATCTTTACGCCCACGTCTTCGAGATCGAGCACGGTTTAGACTCCACGTTAGTTGAGATTCCCCCCACTTCTCCTGCTAACCCCAGATGGATCTTTGCTGATGGTCGTTCGGTGATCCCCTCAATTGCAGGGGGTAGCGATACGGCTGAGGATCGATAACTGACTTTAGCATGAGATCACGTTCTCCTAGGTTTGAGCGGGCAGATCCTTTTCGATTTTGTAGAAGTAGCCCTGATCAAAGGGCAGGGATGAAGGCCAAGAAGCGTGGATCAAGTCTCTCAAAATCTGAGGGAGCAAAACAGACCATTGTTTCAGGTTTGCGTTAAGCTCCTCAACGGAACTGCGTTGGCTAGGATCTGGATCAGCATAGTCCACTCCAAATCCAACCAGGGCGTAAGGGATCCCTAGTTCTCCCGCTAAGACAAACTCCGGCCCAGAAGTCTGGCTAATGGCCGTGATCCCCAATTGGGTCAGATACACCAGCTCGATCTGGGTGGAGAACCGAGGTCCGAACACATGGCCGTAGATCCCCTGGGAAACAGGATTGGGGAGGATCTCGATCAGATGCTGGCGAAGACCCGGAGAAAGCGGGTGGCTCACTAGAAAATGGCCTCGTCCAGGTTGACCGGGTTGATCAAAGATCGTGCAAGCACTGCCATCTGGGAGCTGGTTGCTGGGGAAGAAGATGTCATGAAACAGGATCGGTTGGGCTAACGGAATGGTTCGATCCAGAACCCCAACGACGCTAAAGCTTACGATCGCTGTCGCGCCCCACTCCTGTAACGCTAAGACATTTCCCTTGTAATTGACCAGATGAGGGAGGAGTGTGTGACCCGATCCATGTCGCAGCAGGACCGCGATTTGAGGGGAACGGGATGGATCACTCTGCCACAGAGGAACGGATCCGTAAGGAGTGTTGATCCGAGTCTCCTGCAGAGACAGATCGGGAGGAATATCGCTGTTGGATCCGAGGATGACACCAAGTTTCATGATCAGGCAGAAGCAGAAAGGGAGCTGGATTCACCATACGTCGGCAGGGGCAATTGATCCAGGTGTTTTGAACAGACGGTGCAGGCAGGGAGTTGGTGCTCAAGGGCATAAGGAGTATGAACCTGATCCAGCCAATCGAAGAACGCTTGAAAATTTCGAGCAATGGTCTCAGGATCCGAGTCCAGATCACCCAGCTGAAAATGAGGGGAGGGATCTTCTACTGCAAATGGGCAGGCATGGAAGGTTCCTTGGGTGGTTAAGACGGGGTAGCAGTGGGGACAGATCGAGTCTTGCTTAGGTCGATCCGCTTCACCCGCAAAGGGATCGATACCCCGTCCAGAATCGACGATCATGGGATGACCGATGGCAATGGTGCCGGGATGATCGTGCTCATAGGTTTGTAATCGATCCAGAGCAGCAGCGGGCATTTGGCGAGCTCCATCTCCGGTGGCGATTGAGTAGTTCAACGAGGCTGTGGTCCGATGCAAAGGATCCGACTCCAGGATCCGGATCAAGCGCTCTGCCTGGATCCCGTTGGAGTAGATCACGATGGCCCCCTGGTAGCCGTGTTCGCGGAGGTAGGTGATCGCCCAGATCAGGTTGTCAGGGTTGAGGGTGGGTTCGCCACCGTAGAATTTCAGCGTGCCTCGATCATCTTGGATCACGGACTGAAGCGCTGCATCCAGGTGGGCGGCGGTGTAGTCTTGATAGGATCCTTGCGGGCTGCCAAATACGGTACAGAACGAACATTCCCGGTTGCAGCGGTTGCCGGGATAGAGATGCAGTTCCAGGATCCGATCACCTTCGATCACGCCTTTAGGTTTGGTTTGGCGTTCTTGGAAGATCGGAGGTTCGGATGGAGAGAGAGGTTGGATTGGCATCGATCGTGATCTCCTTGGGAGGTTTTTGAGGCTGGGGTTTTTGAGGGCTGGATCTGGAGATCCTTAGCGTCCTCAGTTCATTGGATCCTGGTCATCTGGGTTGAATCTGGGTGGGATGAGCTGGGGTTGCTGATCTGGCAATCTGGAATATAGGAACAGGGGTAATCCTTAGCAGGGGGTATTGATCTTGAGATCCTCTTGAGATCCTCTTGAGATC
>CAZONZ010000010.1:11995-16997 GCA_964581005.1 uncultured bacterium | reverse complement strand
TCTTGAGATCCTCTTGAGATCCTCTTGAGATCTTCTTGAGATCCTTATCCAGCGATCTGGCGTTCCCACTCTTGCTCTAAACGAGTCGTGTACTCAGCATTGACCACCGGAACCGTATTCTCCGTCAGCTCCTGTAAAGGAATACCATACTCAGCTTCAACGGCTGTGAACTGATCCCTCAGATCAGCAGGTAGCTTGGTGACATCTAACAAGGGAGGATCACCCCAAACTTGAGGCTTGAATTTTTGCAACTGTCCTTCTGCTCCCGCCAAAATATCCGCGAGTACCATTGCAGCAGCTGGATTACTAGCATTGATCGGGATCGCGGTGAAAGAAGGATCATTGAGAGAAATCCCTGGCATGGTGAACGCTTTTGTTGTCTCAGGGAACTGGCCACTAGTGATCCCTTCCGCAACCCGGCTAATGAATACAGGCATCATCCAGATCTCGCCATTGGCAAACAACTCATGCAAGCGGGCTTGGGTGGGAGGATAGGTTTGACCCCGACGCCAGAGATAAGGCTCCAAGGCTTGCAGATATTCAAACACTCTGGAGGCATTTTGATCCCAAAGCGCTTCCTTAAATTCTGGGCCTGCATATTGTTCGTAGCCACCCGTCACAGCATACAACGTTGACAGGAGAAAGCGGCTTCCGTCAAATGCAGGGGGAGCTACATAAGCAAAACGACCAGGATTTTCTTTCGCCCAAGCTAACAATTCCTCATAGGTTTGAGGGACTTGATCCACCTTGGTAGAGTCTATGGCCATAATGTAGTAGCTGCCTGTGTAAGGAGCTGAATACCCTTCGATCGGTAACCCAAAATCTAAATTCACTGCTGGATTGCCCTGATCGTAATACTCGCTACTTGGCAAAACCGATCGAAATGGGCCAAATAACAGATCCCCCTGTTTCATGGTTCGGAAATTCTCACCATTGATCCAGATTAGATCGATGCTGCCGCCTTCCGTTAATCCTGCTTGGACTTCTCCAACAATTTTGTTAACGGCTTCAACGGTATCTGTCAATGGAACTCGATTTAGGGTGATGTCGTAGCGATCGTTGAGTTGAGATCCAACCCAGTCGTCAGCATAACGATTCACGACTTCACTGCCACTCCACATCGCCCAATTCACAGTTGTCCCTCGGCTGCGTTGGAGAACTTCATCCCAGGTGATCTGAGTCGGATCGAATCTAGCAGTCTGACTCCAAGCGCGGTGATCTTGCTGGCGGGACAAGAAGTGATATTGACTCAAAATTCCAATGGGCAGTGCGAGACCCAATCCACTCAAGATCTGGCGGCGACGATAGCGATTCATGATCATTCCTCTCGTGAATTAGAAATGGTTAATGGGTCAATCTCATCCGATCCACTTGGGGTTATCCCAACAGGTCAGGATCGAGATCGAGGTAAGAAAGCTGAAGCAGGATCCTTCGAGGAGGGCTGAGGATCTCTCGTTCGATGGTCCTGCTGCAGATCGACCTGGGAATTGGGGTAGGGATCCTGGCGAAGATTCCTGGGTAGCTCAGTTGGATCATTCCGATCAAGATTCTGAGATTGTCTCTGCGAATGACCGTTCCTAGAAACTGGATCTCGCAGGGGAGCATCGCAGGGTTGATAGACTCCCGGATCTCTAGCCTGACTCTCCGGAAAGCACCAGAGATCCTCAGGGGGCACATGGATCCAGACAGGTTGATCGACTGGGAAGGGTTGCGTTGGGGGTAACCAAGCCTGTAACTCCAGCCCCGTTTCCGTCTGGACTCGCAAGCGGAGTTGAGTGCCTGTCCAGCGCTGGGTCGTGATCCGAGCTTTGAGCAGATTGATCCGATGTTCAGGGTGGGTCAAGATCTGCAGGTGTTCGGGTCGGATCGTTGCCAATATGGATCCTTGGGTTGGGTTTGCGAGGGTCAAGATCGAACCTGCATCCAACTCGAACCGGGATCCGATCGCCTGCCCCTTCAGAAAGTTCACGCCCCCAAAGAAGCGAGCTACCGCCTCCGATCGCGGTGCATGGTAAAACTCCAATGGGGATCCCACTTGATGCAATTGTCCGTCAAACATCAGCGCGATCCGATTCGACATCACTACAGCTTCGGCTTGATCATGAGTGACGAGCATCAAAGTTACTTGGGTCTGAGCTTGCAGATCCAGGATCAAATCCTGCATATCCTGACGCAGATTGGCATCCAGGGCTGAGAGGGGTTCATCCAGCAGTAAGACTTGGGGTTGGATCACTAGGGCTCGCGCCAAGGCAACCCGTTGAGCCTGTCCTCCCGACAATTCTGAAGGTCGTCGCTGGGCAATTCCTGGTAATCGGACTCGATCGAGCATTGCCTCAGCCTTTTCCTCCCGAACCGCCCGACTCACACCCCGCATTTTTAAGCCAAACGCAACATTCTCCCCTACCGATAAATGAGGAAATAGAAGCCCCTTTTGCAGCACCATCGCAATGCCCCGCCGCTCTGGAGGGATCCGATTCAATCGCTGATCCCCTAAAACGATCTGTCCGTGATCAGGGTGGAGAACTCCTGCGATCAGTTGCAGAGTCGTCGATTTGCCACACCCTGATGGTCCTAGTAAAGCCAGGATCTCGCCACTCCCCAAGGCCAGGGTTAAATCTTGGACGGCAGGGATCCCGCGAAAGGATTTGCTCACCTGATCGAGTTTCAGAGAGCTGAGGGAGGGGTGGGGTCTCAATCCGTTCATCGATCCATTCATCGATCCGTTCATCGATCCATTCATAGGGATCCTAGTCCTCCCAACGCTGCAGTATCTTCATGTAAAACCCGACTGGTGACGAATAAAAAGATCAGGGCGGGCAAAATCGAGGTGATGGCGATCGCTGCAGTCAAGCCGTTATTTCCTCCCTGGAGCGAGGTGAACAAGACCATCGGGAGCGTGAAAACTTGGCCTGCTCCGATCAAAAAGGTGAGGAGAAATTCGTTCCATGAGATCAAAAAGGCAAACAAGGCGCTGACCATGATCCCTGGACTAATCAGAGGTACGGTGATCTGCCAAAACATTTGCCAGGGAGACGCTCCTAACACTCGCGCCTGTGACTCATAGTTCCGATTGAAGTTGGCAAATACGCTGCTCAAGACCAAGGTCATGTACGGGATCGTCGGGAGCAAATGCACTAATAACACTCCTGGTAAGGTTCCATTCAAGCGCAACCGGATCAGGACAAACTGGATCCCCATCAGGGTGGCGAGGGGGGAGACCAGGATCGGTAAGACCAAAAACAAACGCAGCCCACTCTTGCCAGGAAAGTCCATTAACCCCAAAGCCCGACCCGCTGGGAGTCCGACTAACAGAGCGAGCCCAGTTACGGCTGCCGCGATCCCTAAGCTCTGCAGCAATCCGATCCCAACTCTGGAACTAGAGGACACCACGGAAAGCCATCCCTGCCCACTCCACTGCTCCGGAATCAATTGCGGAAAATACCAGCCTTCCGCCAGAGACCAGATCAATAGCGGCAAGAACGGCAGCAATAATACCAGGATCACCAACCCGATCGCGGCTTTACGCATACTCATGTCTCCCTTGTGCCTCGTGTGGTGCAGGTGGTGCAGATGGATCTCTCAACGCATGGTCTGGTTCTGCCAAGTGTCCTCCTGTTCCTCCCGATCCGCCTGTCTTGTGTCGCTCAAAACTCTCTCTGGATCGCCCTCCCAACCCTAGGAAGGTCATGATGATCCCGCTCGAAATCAGAGCTAACAGGATCCCCAGTGCAATGGCTTCACTACGGCGAGCCAGATCCATGTCGGTGAACAGGCGATAGATCTGGACAGGCATGGTGCGCGGATAGGTTGGACCTAAGATAAAGGGCACTTCAAAGGATCCAAACGTGAACCCAAACACGATCACAACTGCCGAAAGGATCCCTGGCTTCAATAGGGGCAAGGTCACATTCCAAAAGTTTTGCCAAGGAGTAGCCCCCAACACCCGCGCCTGCATCTCATACTCCGGCCCGATCCCTCGCAACACCGCCAACAAGATCAAGGTGATAAACGGGATCTCTTTCCACAAAAAATGGATCAACACCCCGATACTCCACGGATCATTGACCAGCAACGGAAAATCTTGATCGGATTGGATCCAGCCCAAGGCATAGAGGAGTCGAGCGATCAAGCCACTGGGTGAGATCAACATCAAGATCCCTGCAACACCGACCAAATGGGGGATCGGCAAGGTCAACTGACAGGCAAAACTGGCCCACCGTCCCATCCCTCTGAGCAGCAACGCCAGCCCAAGACTGCAGAGGATCCCTAATCCGGTTGCCGTACCCGCAATGTAGAGACTGGTCCCCAAGGATCGAAAAAAATCAGGATCCTGCAACACGGCCCCATACGCGGATAGGGTAAACCCGCCCGATCCGATCACACCGATCAGTCCCACACTCTGGAGCAGGGCCAGGATCAACCCTCCACCAAAGATGATGGCGACCAAACTCACCGCAGGCAGGAGGAAGAGGTAAGGGATCAACATATCGACAATCCTAGATATGTCAACCATTATGGAAGAGAATCGATCCCCACAAGGCAAGTCTTAATAAGAAATTCCTGAAAGGATCCTGATTGAGGCAAGATACGCAGAGACGAGGGATCCAATCACCCTCTAGCCAACTGAGGATCTGGGGGCTTATTCGGGTGAGGTAGGCAACTAATCCTCAAGGTTGCGATCCTTTGGTTGGGAGGTGAGACGAGATCCTTGTCCGTTTCTGTGGATCCACTCCCAATGAGCGCAAAATGAGTCTGAGTCAGGCAAACATCGCTGTGCAGTAAGAATAGATCAGTCTGCAGCGGGGGAAAGCCACTCTGCAGTGGGAAGAAATCACTCTGCAGCAGGTAGAAATGACACTGCGGCAGGTAGAAATGACACTGCGGCAGGTAGAAATGACATTGCGGCAGGTAGAAATGACATTGCGACAGGTAGAAATGACATTGCGACAGGTAGAAATGACACTGCGGCAGGTAGAAATGACACTGCGGCAAGGATCTTCAA
>CAZONZ010000010.1:0-11895 GCA_964581005.1 uncultured bacterium | reverse complement strand
CAGGTAGAAATGACACTGCGGCAGGTAGAAATGACACTGCGGCAAGGATCTTCAAACTACAGCAGGGTGATTGGCCTCAAGGTCTAGTACACAAGGGCTTAAGTCTGGGTAGGATCATACGGCCAACAGCTTACCCTTGAAGGTTCATTGGAAGGGATCTGTCAAATTCCTCCAGAGGATCATCAAATTCGGAAGGGAACACGATCAATCCCTTGGCACATCCGAATCCACATTTAGCGAACAACCTGATCGATCTGATCAAAATGATCCTGAAGCTGTTGCTGATGATCGTGGGCTAATTGAGACATGGGGATCTCAGCGGGATCAAAGGCTAGGACTTCGGCAATCTCGGCTGGATCATGGATCTCAGGATCCCCCTGGACATCAGCGACCACCGTAATACAGATCGAATGCATCCGAGGATCTCGATCGGGATCAGAGTAGACACCGACCAACTTGCGGATCTCGATCAGATCTAAGCCTGTTTCTTCCCAAAGTTCTCGACTTGCCGTTGCCGCGATCGTCTCACCCCAATCGACCAACCCCCCCGGTAACGACCAGAGGCCATTATCCTGTCGGCGGACTAACACGATCTGTCCATTCGCCAGCAAAGGGATCACGGTCACTCCTGGCAAGGGGCGGCGAAAGATCAATCCTGCGACGGTTTTGGCGATCCGCCAGAGATCGAAGACCTTATGCATGGCACATTGATCCAAATTGATCCAACTGGAATGGGGGTGGGCAGCAAGGTTTTCTTAAGCATAGGCAAGGATCAGGGGATTGTGTTAACTTCCCTTAACTTCTTCTGAGCATTCCTAAGACTGCTGTACACTGAGGGGCACAGGTGCCTGATAGCATCCTTTTTTTGTTGAGATCGAAGGATTTAAGCTGGAGAACACTGATGTCCCACACCGTTAAAATCTACGATAACTGCATTGGTTGCACCCAGTGTGTGCGTGCATGCCCCACGGATGTTTTGGAAATGGTTCCCTGGGCTGGCCAGAACAAAGCAGGCATCATCGCTGCCTCCCCTCGCACGGAGGATTGTGTTGGTTGCAAGCGTTGTGAAACTGCCTGCCCCACTGACTTCCTTAGCATCCGCGTTTACCTCGGTCCTGAGACCACTCGCAGCATGGGATTGGCTTACTAGGTTGGATGTTGGTTCTTTTGCTTGTCCTTGATTGTATCCCTGTCATTATTCTTAATCCATCCCATTTTGGGGCCGATCCCGCCGATCAGCCCCTTTTTGCTGCGCTTGAGATCCTACGATCTGTGATCTGTTGCATTGATTGGCTTCAGGGGTCATTGGCCCAAGATCCTCAATCCCCTACAGCTCCTCCAGGATCCGAAACTGAACATGGTTGACAGCTAGTTGACCGATCGTGGCATGAGTCGCATTGCAGGTCTCAAATGGGATCCCTTTGGCGATCTCAGCGTGGGTCCAGGGCAGCCCCATAAAGTAACGCTGGGGATAAGGCCGATCCCCTAGATCATCAGGATTCGATTCCATGGGCACCCAACCCCATCCCGGCAGATAAAACTCGATCCAGACATGGTTGTACTCCGGGAAGAGTGGGACTCGTTTCAGATCCGGATGGGGTGGACATTTGTAGCGGCCTACGGTTCGGCAGGCGATCCCGTTTAACCGAGCCAGAGCCAACAAAACTCCCACATATTCCCCACAGGATCCCTCACGCTGGCGCAAGACAATATCAGGAGGCTCGATCCGAGGAGTGACTCGATAAGATAGTCGATCGTAGACAAATTCGCGGATCCGTTGCATCTTGCGGAGAATGTTGGTTTCAGTTCCGATCGCTTCAGCCGCTGCAGCTTGGACGATCGGGGTATCCATGGCCAGATCATCATCATCCAGTAAATAGCGGGCGGCTAGATCGGGAGGGATCTCGGTATCTTCCACATCTTCAGGTTGGATGCTGTATTTGATGTTGTAGAGATCGAGGATCGCTTTCCAGCCAAATAAGCGGGATTCCCAGGGTTGCAGGGATCCAAGCTGAAAGACAGCCAGCTGCTGACCAAAACTCTGATCGATCTCAAATGGATGACTAATGGGCGTGATCGATTGGACCTGTTGCCGCAGACTTCGACAGGGGAGGGCGATCTTCCAAACCAGGTTTTCGATCGGTTGAGGATCTTCTTGATCGAGTTCTTCCAGATAGCTCAGTTCTACTCGATAGCCATTTGAAAGGGTATAGCCAACTCGTTCCAGTCGATCGGGCCGGATCAAGATCTGGGGTTGGTAGTGGATGGGGCAGGCTGGAGTTTCAAGCGGATCTTCACGATCGATTGCTGGCTGAGGATCGATCCAGGGTAGGAGCTGGGGAGATCGGAGATGGAGGGGGGCGATCAGGGTTTTGTTGCGTAGGCCGACGGAGAGAGGTTCCGGATCGTTGGGGCTGTCATGGATGTAAGCTTCGTCACTGGTATAGGCGATCCAGAGTTGATCGCGCCAGAAGGCTAAGCCTGTGGGACCAGGAAAAGGCGTCAAGATCCGGGCTAACTCGTCACCAGTATGCCGATCCAGAACATAGAGGGTTTCTTCGACCCGATCGGAGATCCAGAGCACGTCTCCTCGCACATGGATCTGTTCGCGTCCTACCCCTGGAGCAGACCATTCTTGGATCAGAGTTCCGGTATTTCGATCGAGGACCAGGATCTTTTCGCGGCGGTAGCAGGTGGCATAGATCCGGTCGGCAGTAATCGCCAGTCCTTCAATCGGATCGGGAAGTGTGGAGCGGTGATGGGCTTCTAAGGTTTGAAATCGCTCGATTGGATCCAAGGGAATCTGAAAGATCTGTTCGTCTCGTGCAACCCAAAGGTGATCAACGGTTTGGGGCTGGGGTGGATCCGGAGCGAGGGTCGGGGAGACATCGAGGTGGAGGGGATCGGAGCTGATGGCTAGGGCATAGGTATCGCGGAGGGCGTGGGCAAAGCCGGGGTTGATCAGTTGGACCACGCCTTGATCGGGATTGAGCTCGAAGATATAGCCCCAGGTGCGATCGAGGGCAAGGAGGCGATCTCCAGCAACGGCGAGTCCTTCAAGCAGGGAGGCTCCTAGGGGGCGAAATGGAGCGGCTTGGGGGCGGGGTAAGGATTGCGGGGGCCACCAGCTTGGCACGGTGAGGGGCTGGATCGGTGCGGCGGATGGATCGAGGGCAACCCATTGCGATTGGGGTTCCATATGATCCTGGGCTGGAGTGTGCTGGATCCCGACCATGATAAGAGTTTCCTAGCCAACAACAAGTCTCCCTCTGGAAAAGGGGTAACCTTATGTATACCCGATCGCAGCCTCGGAAAAGCGTCAACTCTGAGCGATCTGCGGCATTAGGATCTCAAGCATAACGACTCTGTTGCTTCGGAAACCCTAGCTCACAGGATCTTGACGTCAGCGATAGGATCACGATAATGCTCATAGATCTTCACTATTTTGTGAACTTTAGCCAAGCTCAGGCTCTGGGACTCTTCGTGTTTGTCAACCTTACCAATCTCTGAGATCATGACTCGCTCAATCATCTGGAAACCTTTGGCTATGGGTGGATGCCTGGTTGCCGCCCTCACCCTCAGCTCTGCTCAACCTCTCTCCCCTTCATCTGAAGCCAAACCTCTCTCTGAAACAGAGTCGCAACCTACCCTGATCGCTCAAGCCGCTCCCCTGCGGATCGACGAACCTGCTCCTGAGTTTACGGGTGTCGATACTTACGGTGAAACGCATAGTCTGAGTGATTTCAAGGGAAACATTGTTGTCTTGGAATGGACTAATCACGATTGCCCCTTTGTTGGCAAGCACTACGGATCCGACAACATGCAACAATTGCAGGCGGAAGCCACCGATCAAGACGTGGTGTGGCTCTCGATCATTTCCTCGGCCCCAGGACAACAAGGGTATGTGGAGAGTGACGAAGCAAATGACCTTACCGAGAGTCGTGGAGCTAGCCCAACTGCTGTGATCTTGGATCCCGAAGGCGAGATCGGTCGGCTCTACAGTGCTCGGACCACGCCCCATATGTATGTGATCGATCAAGAGGGCCTGTTGCGCTACATGGGTGGCATTGATGATCGGCCTTCTGCAGACAAAGCTGACATTGAAGGGGCTACCAACTATGTTCAAGCCGCTTTAGCCAATCTACAGGCCGGTGAGGCAGTCGAAACGCCAGTCAGTCAGCCCTATGGGTGCTCCGTCAAGTACAGCAGCTAAGATGATCCGCGCCTGATCCGGGTTCAGCAGGGAGATCTACAGCCTAGGGATTCTCCTTGCGAACCCTGTCAAGAGCAAAAGAGCCCTGATCCTTGGCCCCAAGCAGGCTACGATCAAAGGCTGACAAAGCTGAAAGGGGCGGGATCACTATGGCTTCAAGCTATTCGTTCGATGTGGTGAGTGAATTTGATTGGCAGGAACTCGTCAATGCTGTCGATCAGACCGTGCGAGAGATCAAGGGTCGCTACGATCTAAAAGATACCCAGACAGAAATTGAGTTAGGCAAGGAATCGATCACGATCAACACAGACAGTGAAATGAGTTTGCAAGCGGTTCAAGACATTCTCCGCACCAAAGCGGCCAAGCGCAATCTCGATCAACGCATTTTCGATCTGGGTACTGTGGAAGCAGCCAGTGGCAATCGGATCCGGCAGGACATCGGACTTAAACAGGGGATTGATCAAACATTAGCTAAGCAGATCTCGAAACAGATCAAAGATGCGTTCAAAAAAGTCCAGCCGTCCATCCAAGGCGATGCAGTCCGGGTATCCAGTAAGGATAAGGACGAACTTCAGGCGGTGATCCAGTTTCTCAAGCAGAGTGATTATCCGCTTGCGCTTCAGTTTACGAACTATCGCTAATTCAGAGGGATCGCTTGAGTTACTCAGCTTGAGCTACTCATCTGTCTATGGATTGATACCCTGGATCTGACCCCATTAAGCCACTGGCAGCAACCAAAACAGATCCAGCAAGCTCCAGTCCAACCCCATTCCAAAGCTCCAGTCCAACCCCATTCCCGTCGAGAGCGTCACACCAGGTTAAGATTACGAGGGATTCGATCCCCATTGACCTGCGTGTTGCCAGAGATCCGCACATGACCTATCGTTCTAGCACCCCCAGTTTTGAAGACCAAGAGATCCAACGCTTGCGGGATCTTCTGCCTGCTTCACTGCGCCCTGTGATTTCGATCGAACCTGCCCCTGGCTATGGGGTAGAGGATCTCATCCGGCTGAAACCGCGTCCCCCCTGGCAGCCCACGGGAACCTTCCAGATCAATCTGCAGCAATGGCGCATGATCCCTGAACCTCAGCGGGATCTCTTGTTTTTGCGGGAGGTGGGTTGGTTCGACAGCCGCACTTGGTTTCAACCGGGTCTCTATCAAGGGATTGTGGTCATCGGTGCGATCTCGACCTTGGCTGAACTAGCCCTGCAAAATGGATTTTCGGTGCTGCTGGCGGGCGGCGTCACGGGGTTAGCAATCCGGCAGATCTGGCAAGATCGCAATCGGGAAACGGTTCACTTTGATGCAGATGATTTTGCCCTGCAGCGAGCTCAATTTCGTGGCTATGATCGGCAAGCCGCCGCCCGCCATCTGCTCACCGCCCTGGAACAAGTCCAAAAACTCGATCGGGCAGAGCCTCTTTCAATCATGCGCCTGCAGCGGTTACAAGCCATTGCCCAGGGATCGGGGCAACCGATGAATTCTGCACCCACTTCCCGCTGATCGGATTGCCTCTCTCTTGCTGTTTACGGAATCTTCTCATGACCCTATCGCCCTCACCCACCTCGACTCACTCCAACACTCTGGCTGAACAGATCAAGCAAATTGATGATCAGCTCTCGAATCGACCGTTAAAGCTAGATCCTGCCGGGTATTTTGTGATCTATCTGGATCGGGAACAAGGGTTGATTTGTGCCACCTATTTTAGTGTGGCGGTTAATGAGCAGGGGTTGGCAACCGATCCAGAAACAGGCCAAGTTTTACCCGCTAAGGGCAAGCTGGATCGCAAATCCGAACACCTTTTTACCGCTCGGACGGCAAAAGAGTTGTGTGTTGAGATCTTTGAACAGTGGCAAGGGGCTCCGGTTGTCTCGCAGTTCGATCATGCGGCCTATCTGGGTCGGGAGTTCCAACGGGCTGAGCTGGCCTTGATCCATGGGAGTGAGTATGTTCAAGATTAAGGAACATGTTCAACCATAGAGCTCTGGATGGCTGAAGTTCGATCGAAGAAGTTACATGTGAGGGAGTGATGCAAGCGTTTCAATTAGAAATTCACGCAGATCCAGACGCTGTTGTGGCCCAGGCAATTCAGATCTGGAAGCAGCGATCGACTATAGCTATTGCAGATCATGGTTTTTTTGCGGTGGCTCTTTCAGGGGGCACCACTCCAAAGCGCCTTTACGCAACTCTGGCTCAGATCCCGGATTTAGATTGGCAGCATACGTATCTGTTTTGGGGCGATGAACGCTATGTCCCTCACGATCACGCTGATAGTAATTACCGCATGACCAAAGACGCTTTGATCGATCAAGTGCCGATCCCAGCCAGCCAAATTTTTCCCTATCCAACCGCAGCCGAGGATCCCGAACTGGATGCTCAACGATATGCCGAACAGCTTCAGAGTGTATTTAAAGACGCATGGCCGCAGTTCGATCTGACCTTGCTAGGTGTTGGGGAGGATGGCCACACGGCCTCTCTATTTCCGGGAACTGGAGCGCTGCATGTTGAGGATCGCTGGGTCACTGTTGGATCCAAATCGGATCAGCCTCGGTTAACGTTAACCTTGCCCGTTCTCAACCATAGTCAGCACGTAATCTTTCTGGTCACAGGATCGAGCAAAGCCAATATTATTCGAGAGATCCTCACAACCCAGCCTCATTTACCGGCTCAACAGATCCGTCCCATAGGACAAATACTCTGGCTACTGGATAGCGCTGCTGCGGCCAAGCTCCCTCTACAGACTGGAATGATCGCATCAAGCTAGCGGGTTGAGGTGATATTGATGCTTCAGAAGGGGGCATTGGCCAATCCGTAAGACAGGCGTTTTATCGTCCTCATCAGGATATTGTCTAGTAACCACTGATCGTCTGATCTGGGTTAGGATGACAGAGTTTTTACCCCCCTATCGGTGATCTGCAATGAACGTGCTTCTGCTTTCGCCTCTCTTTCCCAAGACTTTTTGGTCCTTTGAGCAGGTTTTGAAACTGATCGGTCGGCAGGTGCTTCTACCCCCCTTGGGCCTGATTACCGTAGCGGCCATCTTGCCCCAAACCTGGAACTTTCGGCTAGTAGATCGCAATGTGGGGCCAGAGCAGGAATCAGACTGGGAATGGGCGGATCTGATCATCATTTCAGCCATGATGGTGCAGCAGCAAGATTTTGTGCATTTGATCCAGGAAGGCGTCCGGCGGGGGAAGAAAGTTGCGGTGGGGGGACCCTTTCCAACGTCAGTCCCAGAAGTTGCACTAGAGGCAGGAGCGCATTATTTGATCTTGGATGAAGGAGAGATCACATTGCCGATGTTTGTGGAAGCGCTGGAACGGGGTGAAGAGCAAGCGATCATTCGGGCCACGGAGAAACCCGATGTGACTCTGACCCCAATCCCTCGTTTTGATCTCTTGAAAATGGATGCTTATGATCAAATGTCGCTGCAGTTTTCACGAGGGTGTCCATTTCAGTGTGAGTTTTGTGACATTATTGTGCTGTATGGCCGCAAACCCCGTACCAAAACTCCCGATCAGTTCATCGCAGAGTTACAACGCCTTTACGATCTTGGCTGGCGACGAGCGATCTTTATTGTGGATGACAACTTCATTGGGAATCAACGCAATGTGAAGCGACTGCTGCGCGAGATGATCCCTTGGATGAAGCAGCATCAGTATCCCTTCACCTTCATGACCGAAGCTTCCGTGAACTTAGCCGAAGATCAGGAATTAATGGATCTGATGATCGAGGCTGGCTTCAATTCAGTCTTCCTGGGTCTAGAAACCCCAGATACGGAGAGTTTAATCTTAACCAAGAAATTTCAAAACAATCGCCATCCTCTCGTTCAATCCTGCGACGCGATCACCCAGACAGGCTTGCGCTTACTGGCAGGCTTTATCATTGGATTCGATCATGAAAAATCAGGAGCTGGTCAACGGATCGTCGATTTTGTGGAAGAAACGGCTATTCCCGATGGCTTGTTTAGTATGCTGCAAGCCCTTCCAGGAACTGCATTGTGGCATCGACTGGAGAAAGAAGGCCGCTTGTTACACGAAGGGCAAGGGCTGAATCAAACTGGACTGATGAACTTTATTCCCACTCGACCGATTGAAGAGATCGCTGAGGAATATATTCAGGCGTTCTGGTATCTCTACGATCCGGTAGTCTATTTGAAACGGTGTTATCGTTATGCTCTCAAGCTAGGCGTGCCTCAGTGGGACAAACCCTTCAGCTTGCCTCAGTGGCCAGAGTTACAGGGTCTCTTTCGGATCGTCTGGCTACAAGGGATCTGGCGATCGGAAACCCGTTGGCTCTTCTGGCAGCAGTTGATCCGTTTACTGCGGAACCACCCACAGGCGTTTGTCCATTACTTAACTGTTTGTGCCCATGCTGAGCACTTCCTTGAATTTCGTGCGCTTGTGCGGCATCAGATTGAGGATCAGTTAGCCCAAACCCAAGCGATGATCAACCTTGAAACCCAAAAGGCTGCCTAACTCATCCCTGACTCAAGTTCCTGATGATCACGGCTTCTTCCCCGTTCAGGAGAAGGATCCTTTATCGAGGAGCGCAGGCCCTAGTTCTACCTAGTAGGTGCCTCGAAGGAGTTCGGGTTGGGGTTCCTCGAAATTGGATGGATCGCGCATGAAACGTTGAACTTCGGCCTCGATCCGGTGGATCTCGTAGCTTTCCAGGAGATTCGCGGTACGCAACGCCAAGAGATATCCATCGAGGAGGAGGCGCATATCTTCAGGTTGACGGTACCCACGATGCCAGGAGTCCACAATGGCATCGGTAATGGCTTGGTAGTGGCGGATCTGGCGGTAGTCTTGCAGCATGGCAATATCTCAACACCCTTTCCTCACTGTAACAATCATTCTTCCCTCCCGATCCCCATATTTTACGGATATTTCCGTTCCGACCCTGATCCGTTCCAATCGATCCTCTAGACTGGAAACACTGGGATCGTTACCATCCTTAACATTTGGCGTGCTGCTGATCATGACTCAAAGCCTTTCGCCCCACCATGCCCCCAACCCCCCTGCGACAACTGAGGAGTTTCGCCCTGACTCGATCGAGGCCGCTGTTGAAGATCTGAAGGCCGGTCGCCAGATCATTGTGGTGGATGATGAAAACCGCGAGAACGAGGGGGATCTGATCTGTGCCGCCCAGTTTGTCACTCCCCAGATCATTAACTTCATGGCAACTCATGCACGGGGGCTGATCTGTTTGGCGATGCAGGGAGAGCGCTTGGATCAATTGCAGATCCCATTAATGGTCAATCGGAATACAGATAGCAATCAAACAGCGTTTACGATCAGCATTGATGCAGGCCCCAATTTCGGAGTGACAACCGGGATCTCCGCAGCAGATCGATCCAAAACCATCCAGGCTGCGATCAATCCTCGCACTCAACCGGAAGATCTGCGTCGTCCAGGTCACATTTTTCCGCTGCGAGCTTGTCCAGGAGGGGTGCTGAAGCGGGCAGGCCATACGGAAGCAGCCGTTGATCTAGCGATCCTAGGAGGGCTCTACCCAGCTGGAGTGATTTGCGAGATCCAAAATCCCGATGGATCAATGGCCCGCCTGCCGGAGTTGATCGAGTATGGGCGGCTGCATGATTTGAAGATCATTACGATTGCCAGCTTGATCGAGTATCGACTCCAACATGAGCAATTGGTTCAACGGGAATCAGTGGCGGAGATGCCGACGGAGTTTGGATCCTTTCACGTCTATGGCTACCGCGATACGCTCAATCAACTGGAACATTTGGCGATTGTCAAAGGTGATCCAGGTCAATTTTCTGATCGGGCAGTGCTAGTTCGAGTTCACTCTGAGTGTTTGACAGGAGATGCCCTGGGATCCCTTCGCTGTGATTGTCGATGGCAGTTACAAACGGCGTTGCGGATGATCGAGGATCAAGGTCAAGGGGTTGTGGTCTATTTACGCCAAGAGGGACGCGGGATCGGGTTATTGAACAAGCTGAAAGCCTACGCCCTCCAGGATATAGGATTGGACACGGTTGAAGCGAACGAGCGGTTAGGGTTTGCTCCCGATCTGCGGAATTATGGGGTTGGAGCCCAGATTTTGCGGGATCTGGGAGTGCGACAAATGAAACTGATCACCAATAATCCCCGTAAGATCAGTGGGTTAAAAGGATTTGGGCTGGAGTTGGTAGAACGGGTGCCTCTCTTAGCTGAAGAGACAACATATAACATGCGCTATCTGGATGCCAAGGCACGAAAGTTAGGACACTGGCTCTTACAAACTCGCTTGCTCACCGTAGCCCTCTATCCCAAAACGCTGGATCGCTCTGAAGGATCCTCAACTCATGCAACCATTCGGCCCTCATTTCATCATGCACTTTGGCTAAAGAATTTACGTCAGATCGCTGCTACAGAGTCCCTAGTTGTTCAAGAAGATCATCGTCCGATCGCAGCAGCCGTATTTGGCCCTGAAGCCGTTGTCGCTCACGTCGGTCTTGAACATCCTGTTACCGATCGAATCCCCTGGTACACTTCAGTGAGATCTGATCTCCAAGGCGCACGGGAGTCAGAGAATCTCGATCGCTATCGTCACTCGTTGCTCAAGATTTTGATGTATGTAGCTGAGTCTAGTGATTTGCAACAGATTGCTTGGATGGTGTCAGCGGGACCAAACCCTCTGGATGGGTTGCGCGGTGATCTGAAGCAGGTTACTTGTGAGTTGGCGGATCTGAAGGCTGCTCAACTGGATCCTCATTGGTCTGAACAAACGATCTATCGATTGCGCCACTGATCTTTCCTCTGCAATCGGACCACCACCTGACGGAAACCCCAGAGAGGCGTAGATCTGTTGACTATACTGATGGATAACGCAAGCTGACTGGATCCATTCCGACTCCCATGACTGCCATTACACTTAACCTCAACCCCATTATTAAGCTGACCCACCAGCAATTTTATGACCTCTGCGCTGCGAATCCAGAAGCCAAATTAGAACTCACTGCGAATGGAGAACTCGTCATTATGTCACCCACTGGGGGAGAAACGAGTGCTTGGAATTCAGCGTTGAATGCTGATCTTGCGGTCTGGAATCGCCAACGATCTTTGGGAAAAACCTTTGATTCATCGGGGGGATTTTCCTTGCCAAATGGATCCGAACGCTCTCCTGATGCTAGCTGGATCCCGCTAGAGAAATGGAATGCTTTAACGCCTGATCAACGGCGCAGTTTTCTACCCCTTTGTCCTGATTTTTTAATTGAACTGCTATCTCCTTCCGATTCTTGGCCTCAGGGCATGAAAAAAATGGAAGAATATATGGCTAATGGTTGTCGTTTGGGTTGGCTATTGGATCCACACCATCAACGGGTCGCCATCTACCGCATGGGTAAGCCTGTTGAGACCGTACAGGATCCGGTTTCTCTGTCTGGTGAAGATGTTTTGCCAGGTTTTACGTTGGATGTAGCGACCTTGTGGACGTGATCGTTGCGGAGGTCGTCTAAGTTATGCTGCCATGGAGGCTTCGGTGGATCTTGTCGGGTTGCTGAGAAGAATGGTATGAAACGCATCAAGCAGATCCAGTGGAGCCACCAACCGATCTGGATCTATAGCAATCAGAAATCACATGTGAGAGGGCGGTGATCCTGTTTGTGCTCTGGGAGAACGCTGGAAGCTGAAGGCCCTTGAAGGATCTCATGTTTCAAATCGGACTGCTATAT
>CAZONZ010000009.1:0-23783 GCA_964581005.1 uncultured bacterium | reverse complement strand
ACTCACAAAAAACCTCTTTTGTCAATGATTGTTAAGGTGCGTTTGCCCTGCAAGTAGCTCATTGACAACACGAGGAAATGAGTTTGTCATCTTAGTCGTTTAATTCGTTTTTCAGGCTAGATCGTAGCAGGTCTAGCCTCTTTTTATCCATTATTAAGTGTAGACGCAACACTTCTGGTATTGATCAAGCAGTTGCTCTGGTTAATTAGTTAGTAGCAGATCTTGGTTCTGATCAGCTCTCTTGATGCGCATCAATTACTTCCGGCTTGCATAGAGTTAACCTTATCGAGGCTATAGCCATCCGAGTCAAATGTGAGAGGGTGGTGATCCAGCTTGTGCTCTGGGAGAACGCTTGAAGCTGAAGGCCCCTGAAGGATCTCACGTTTCAAATCGGACTGCTCTATGATATGCTTGGACTGCCTGTGACTATATAAACCTAACTTTAGTGGAGAGCCGAGAGAACGAAGTTGCTGGTACCTTTGACGTTGGAGCTGGACCTAAGCAGTCTTTCTTTTATTTGTTAGGCGGCCTCGCTATGTTTGGGCTGATGTTATGGTTCACCAATGAATTCCGCTGCAAGTGGATCGCTCAGCAACAAGCCGCTAAACGAGCTCTCCGCTCCCAGCAAATTTCGCAGTCAAGCCCCCCTCAATCCCAAGATCCCTAATAGCCTGACTGATCCTGGGAGATTGCTCTCAAGCTGAGCTACCCTTCTTAAGGAAGATCCGTGTGCCCCATTAAGTATCGATCACATTCACGGGCAACTCCCCGACCCTCATTGAAGGCCCAGACCACTAGACTTTGTCCTCTCCGACAATCGCCTGCCGCAAATACACCGGGAAGACTGGTGGTATAGCGTTCGAACTCGGCTTTGATGTTGCTACGCGGATCCCGATCCACATTCAATGCATCTAGGAGTAGTTGTTCTGGACCTAAAAAGCCCATCGCTAATAAGACTAGCTGGGTAGGCAGGATCGATTCCGTTCCAGGAACTTTAGTCCAAATGAATCGACCTTGATCATTTTTCTCCCACTGAACTTGTACGGTATGCACCGCTTTGACTTGTCCGTCCGGATCTCCTTCAAAATGGGTGGCGGTGGTGAGATAGCGGCGTGGATCACTGCCATACTTGGCTTCAGCTTCTTCTTGCCCGTAATCGAGGCGATAGATCTTGGGCCACTCCGGCCAGGGGTTATTGGCAGCCCGTTCCTGTGGAGGTTTCGGCATGATCTCTAGCTGGATCACACTATTGCAGCCATGACGGAGAGAGGTTCCAACACAATCGGTCCCCGTATCGCCACCCCCAATGATCACGACATCTTTCCCTTCAGCAGACATAAAGCTTCCATTCCGATGCTGATCCAGGATCGTGCGAGTATTGGCCGTCAGGAACTCCATCGCAAAATGGATCCCGTTGAGATCCCGACCTTCAATCGGCAGATCACGAGGTTTCGTCGCTCCGGTACACAGGATCACGGCATCAAACTCTTGCAGGAGGGTTTCAGCAGGCAGATCCTTGCCAACCTCGGTATTGCAGACAAACTTGATCCCTTCTTCCTCCAAAATTGAGATCCGTCGCAGCACCACTTTCTGCTTATCCAGTTTCATGTTGGGGATCCCATACATCAGCAGACCGCCGGGACGATCGGCGCGTTCAAACACAGTCACCCAATGACCTGCTTTGTTGAGCTGAGCTGCAGCCGATAATCCAGCTGGACCGGATCCAACAACAGCGACTTTTTTCCCCGTTCGATAAGCTGGGGGCTCTGGCACAATCCAGCCTTCTTCCCAGCCCTTTTCAATGATCGAGTACTCAATGTGCTTAATCGTGACAGGAGGATTATGGATCCCCAAGACACAGGATCCTTCGCAGGGAGCTGGACAGACTCGGCCTGTAAATTCGGGAAAGTTGTTGGTTTTGTGTAATCGATCCAGTGCCTCTTGCCACAACCCCCGATAGATCAGATCATTCCACTCCGGAATTAGATTGTTGATCGGGCAACCACTGGCCATACCACTGATCAGAGTGCCTGTGTGACAGAAGGGGGTGCCACAGTCCATACAACGGGCTCCCTGGGTGCGGAGCTTCTCCTCAGCCATGTGAAGATGAAACTCGTCCCAGTCATGGATCCGTTCGAGCGGGGGGCGATCGGCAGGCAACTCCCGCAGATACTCAATGAAGCCAGTTGGTTTTCCCATGATCGTGTCTCTGGTAAGTGGATCAAAATGAAAGTAACTTCAGTTGGAGGATCACCCTAAGCCCAATCATGCACTTGAGCTTGATGATCTAGTGGGTTGAGATCTCATTTGAGTGTGAAAGCCGTTACCTCCCCAACCGTTCTTCAATTCCATCAGGAGCTATCAATACTTGCTCACGACTGGGTTCTAAAACTAGAAAACGCCAGCTTCTTAAGTTTGCTGTCTCAATGGCACTACTGATCACGGCTCCTGGGATCAGACCGGGCTGACCTACAAAATCATTGTAGAGATTACGGATTGCCTTGATCTTGGCCCATTCCTCACCTTCAGAGTAGTTGACATTTAACTTAAGCTCTTCCTTAGCCTCAAATGCATCAATAGGGTGGCCATGATATTTGTAATAATCGGCAAGGCGCTCAACCGTTTTTCGGGCTGATTCAGGATCTGGAACCATCCCATTTTTGAGTAAGGCTTCACCATATTGCTTGCCAGATTCACGAGCTCGCTCAAGCAAACCTAAGTCCTCCAACGTTAACTTAGCGGTTTTCACAAGATCTTGAGAAAGACTACTCATCAGGGGAATATGATGCAAGTATTCAGAGATCAATTTTAATCCATCAATCACCGTCATCGCTGGAATATAACGCCAACGACCTCTGGAAGCATCATACTTAGGGATCTGAGGATCAATCGGTCCAATTTCTGATTGCAAGCCCATCATTAACTCAAAAGCTCCTAAAGCAAGAATAGTTGCTGCACTCATAGCATACAGAGGAATAATCACTCTAAACTTTAGATTTTTTTCTCTTGCCCACTGCTGAAATGAATGACCAATCCGATAGCCAGCTTCACCATTCCCACCTGGGCTTAAGATGATCAGTTCAATGTCTTGATCTGGGTTTTCCTCTTCAAGCATATCAGCTAAGGTAAAAAAGTCTTCCCGCTTAAGCTCATCCATGTTCCAGAGCACAAACATAAAGCTATCGCGTTCTGCTTGGAGAATTTTTAGAGCATCAATACGAGATTGACGCATCTCAATGAATCGATCCAAACCGGACAAAAGCTCATCTGAGTTCATCATCCCTCCTCAGGCTTGCTGCCATCACGAACAAGGCCAGAGCTGAAAGCAGTGTAATAAGGATTGCGCTCTTCCAGCTCTTGTAAGCCTGGTTTATCTTTTAAGCCAAGCAACTGCTTGATCGCCAGATCCAAGGCAGCCTTCTGGTTAGGATTAAGTTTCGAGAGTTCTTGGGAATCAATGTTGCCCCGTAAAACTTGGAAAGCGATATCTTGGATCTTGCGAGATTCTTCAGGTGAGAGACCAACCCAACCGATGTTGGAGGATCTGATGCCATAACGAGATAAAGGGGCTTCGATCTCTCGCTGCAAGATTCCACGTTCGTCTGATGGTCTCATCATGTTCTCCTATTTTCAGAAGGAATGAGGGATGCACCCAGCTTAGCTGCCCCCAATCCGAGCAACGTCACGAATATTTTCTTCAAAGGCAGCTGTTAACGCTTCATCACGACTCAAGCCGTTGGCTAAGGCTTTCTCGATCGCTTGCTGCACTCTGCGGTAGTCTCTCGGCATGACTTTGACAAACTTGGGGACTATCGCCTCCCAATCAGCCAGGATCCGCAGGGCCTTTTGACTTTGGGTGTAGTGGGCATGGCGTTGGATCAGGTCGCGGATCGTTTCGATCTCCGCAGGATCGTCCATGCGCTCTAGATCCGACATTTGGGTGTTGCAAAGGATTGGGAAATCCCCTGTTTCATCCAGAACGTAAGCAACGCCTCCAGTCATCCCAGCCGCAAAATTGCGTCCGGTTGGGCCTAAAACAACAACCTTGCCTCCGGTCATATATTCGCAGCCATGATCCCCAACAGACTCAACCACGGCACTGACCCCAGAGTTCCGAACACAGAAGCGCTCACCTGCAACACCCCGGATGTAAACTTCTCCAGAGGTGGCTCCGTACAAAGCAACGTTGCCCACGATGATGTTTTCTTCGGGAATGAAGGTCGCTGCAGCAGGTGGGTAAAGAATGATCTTGCCTCCACTCAGACCTTTGCCGAAATAATCGTTGGCGTCTCCTTCCAATTCCAGAGTTACACCGCGTGGGACAAACGCTCCAAAACTCTGACCTGCGCTGCCTTGGAAATGAAGATGGATCGTGTCTTCGGGTAAGCCTTGCCAGTGACGTTTGGTGATCTCATTGCCCAGGATCGTGCCAACGGTGCGGTTCGTGTTCTTGATCGGTAGCTTGGCTTTGACCGGCTCACCTCGTTCGATCGCAGGCTGACAGAGATCCAGAAGCACGGTTAGATCGAGCGACTTCTCCAAGCCATGATCTTGGGGGATCTGACAATATCGACCAACTTCGGGGCCAACCTCTGGCTGGTAGAGGATCTTGGAGAGATCGATGCCTTTCGCCTTCCAATGATCAATCGCTTGCTTGGCCTCCAAAACATCCACCCGTCCGACCATCTCATTGATTGTGCGGAAGCCCAGTTCAGCCATGATCTCGCGGATCTCTTGGGCGATAAACTTCATGAAGTTGACAGTATGTTCTGGATCGCCGGTGAAACTTTGGCGGAGATAGGGATCTTGAGTGGCAATCCCGGCTGGACAGGTGTTCTTGTGACAGACGCGCATCATGATACAACCCAATGTCACCAGAGGCGCAGTGGAGAATCCGTACTCTTCTGCACCTAACAACGTTGCGATCACCACATCCCGGCCCGTTTTGATCTGACCATCCGTTTCGACCGTGATCCGACTCCGCAGGTTGTTCAGCACCAATGTTTGATGAGTTTCAGCCAGACCTAACTCCCAAGGAAGACCAGCGTGTTTGATCGAGGTCTGCGGTGAAGCCCCGGTGCCGCCATCAAACCCAGAGATCAACACCACATCCGCATGAGCCTTGGCCACTCCAGCCGCGACTGTACCCACTCCCACTTCCGAAACCAGTTTCACATTGATCCGTGCTGATCGATTCGCGTTCTTCAAGTCGTGGATCAGTTCAGCCAGATCTTCGATCGAGTAAATGTCGTGGTGAGGGGGAGGCGAGATTAGCCCGACTCCGGGGGTTGAGTAGCGAACTTTAGCGATCCAGGGATAGACTTTGCGGCCCGGTAGCTGCCCACCTTCACCGGGTTTTGCCCCCTGCGCCATCTTGATCTGTAATTCTTTGGCCTGGGAGAGGTAGAGACTGGTCACCCCAAATCGACCGGAAGCCACTTGCTTGATCGCACTGTTTTTGGAGTCGCCTCGATCATTCGTCCAGGTGTAACGCTCAGGATCCTCACCTCCCTCACCCGTATTTGACTTGCCGCCAATCCGGTTCATCGCAATCGCTAACGACTCATGGGCCTCTTTGGAGATCGATCCATAGCTCATGGCCCCAGTCTTAAAGCGCTTCATCATCGACTCAATCGGCTCAACCTCTTCCAGAGGGATCGGCTCCCGTTGCTTGAACTGCAGAAGACCTCGCAGGGTGTAGCGCTGTTGATCCTGTTGATTGATCTGAGCTGCGTATTGTTTGTAGAGATCGTAGCGATTTTCACGCACGGCTTGCTGAAGAGCATGGATCGTTTGCGGACTAAACAGATGGGCCTCACCATCTTTGCGCCATTGATACTCACCACCCACATCAAGCGTGTGTCCATTCACCGATCGCTCTGGGAACGCATGGCTATGACGCAGGATCGCTTCCTTGGCAATAACGTCGAGATCCACCCCTTCAATCCGAGAGGCTGTCCAGGTGAAGTAGCGATCGATCACCGACTGATTTAACCCGATTGCCTCAAAAATCTGAGCCCCACGATAGCTTTGCAGAGTGGAAATCCCGATCTTGGACGCAACTTTAACAACCCCTTTGGTGACAGCTTTGATGTAGTTTTTGCAAGCCACCTTCAGATCCAGATCAGGCAATAGATTTTGCTGGATCATGTTCTCAATCGTTTCAAACGTGAGATAAGGATTGATCGCACCACAGCCGTAGCCCAGCAAGACCGCAAAATGATGCACTTCACGCGGCTCCCCAGATTCCAGCACCAGACCCACTCGTGTGCGAGTCCCCGCCCGGATCAGATGATGATGTAATCCTGAAACAGCTAGCAATGCAGGGATCGGAGCTTTATCCCGCTGAATGCCTCGATCCGACAAGATCACAATGTTGATCCCAGCCGCAATAGCTTGATCAGCTTGCCGATAGATCTCAGTTAGAGCCGCTTCCACTCCGTCTACTCCTGCTTTGGGATCGAACAGGATGGGCAGTGTAACCGATTGAAACCCTTCTTGATGAACATGCTTGAGTTTGGCCAGTTCCACATCGGTCAAGATCGGCGTTTTCAGTTCGATCAAATGACAGCTTTCGGGTTTGGGTTGAAGTAAGTTGCCCTCAGCTCCGATCGTGGTTTCCGCTGAGGTAATGATCTCTTCTCGGATCGAGTCGATCGGTGGATTGGTGACCTGAGCAAACAGTTGTTGGAAATAGTCGTAAAGCAGTTTAGGCCGATTGGATAAGACGGCGAGAGGAGTGTCAGAGCCCATTGATCCAACAGCCTCAACACCATTTTGAGCCATCGGTGTCAGCAGCAAGCGCAGATCTTCAAACGTGACCCCAAACGCTGTCTGACGTTGGAGCAAGGTCTTGGGATCCGAGTGAGACACCTCCGGCGCATCCTGAAGCTGGGCCAAGCTCACCATATGCTGATCAATCCAGCTCTGGTAAGGATGTTCGGTGGCGATCTGAGTTTTGATCTCCTCATCCGCGACGATCCGGCCTTCGCTCATATCCACCAGAAACATCCGCCCAGGTTGGAGACGACCTTTCAACGCCACTCGTTCTGGCTCGATCGGTAAAACCCCAGCTTCAGAGGCCATGATCACTAGATCATCTTTCGTCACGTAATAGCGCGAGGGGCGTAACCCATTCCGATCCAAAATCGCGCCGATCATGCTGCCATCGGTGAACGCGATCGAGGCTGGACCATCCCAGGGTTCCATCAAGCAGGAGTGATATTTGTAAAAAGCCTTCTTGGCCTCACTCATCGATTCATGCGCCGTCCACGGTTCCGGGATCATCATCATCACCGCATGGGGCAACGATCGACCCGCCAACACCATCATCTCCAGCGCATTGTCAAAGATCCCTGAATCACTACCCTGCAAATTGATCACAGGCTGGATCTTTTGAATATCCTCACCAAAGAACTCAGACGCAAACAGGGACTGGCGGGCATGCATCCAGTTGATATTGCCGCGTAACGTATTGATCTCACCGTTGTGGGCAATGTAGCGATAGGGGTGAGATCGCTCCCAACTAGGGAATGTATTCGTACTGAAGCGAGAGTGAACCAAAGCCAGCGCACTTTCCAGATCCGGATCCTTGAGATCGGGGTAGTACTGAGCAACCTGCACAGGCATCAACATCCCCTTGTAGATCAGGGTCCGGCAGGACAAACTTGCGGGGTACCAGTAGCGATCCATCTTAGGGGCTCGGATCGCGGTATAGGCTCGCTTGCGGATCACCAATAACTTGCGTTCAAAGGCCAACTCGTCCGCCAGATCGGGGGATCGTTGAATAAAGACTTGCTGCATGAAGGGTTCGCTAGCCCTAGCCGTCTGCCCCAGAGAAGCATCATCCGTCGGCACATCTCGCCAGCCCAACACGTTCAAACCTTCCTCAGCCACGATCCGTTCAAAGACCTGTCGGCTTTGGGCTCGCACAGCGGGATCGGGAGAAGCATAGATCATGCCCACGCCGTACTCACCTGGATCGGGAAGCGTGATCGACTCGGCAGCAGCAACTTTTCGGAGAAACTTGTGCGGGATCTGCAGCAAAATCCCAGCGCCATCCCCTGTATTGGCTTCTGCACCACAGGCCCCGCGATGATCCAGATTGAGCAGGATCGTCAATCCTTGTTCGACAATGGCATGGGACTGTTTCCCTTTCATCTGGACGATGAAGCCAACGCCGCAAGCATCATGTTCAAACTGTGGATCATAGAGACCCTGTTTGGCGGGAACGGTGGATTGGATCATGGGGATGGCCTAAGCGTGTCAAAATCAGCAGGTCAGTGCAAAAATGCCCTGAGTGGCGAGCCCGAAAGGCTGAGCAAGCCGTCTCTACTAGTAGTCAGAATTCTGAGGCCAACTTGGGGATTTGGCTTCAGTCTTAAGGAAATTGTCAGATCTGGCCTTGACAAGCTCAACAGTTTCCTGTCCCCGATCTTTTTTCTGACGCGATGGCTACACTTTAAGATCTTTTTTTGAGAGGAAAGGGTCAGCTCCAATCGAGGATCTGGCTCTTGTCGGATCGATATGCCACATTTTCTAGGTTTTGGCCATAGAGAAAAGTTGGAATAATTTCTCGCTTCTACTGATTGATGTCTCCCTTGGTCTTCCGTATCATTTAGGACAAGATCCTCTCACGCAACACTGGTAGCCATGATTACCCAAGCGAGTGTCCAGCAGATCGTCACCGAGATCTTGTCTTCAGGTGTGATGACCGCCGGACAGCAAGCGGGTCTCCTGCATCTGCTTGAGGATGGGCATTGTACAGGAGGCGATATTGAATTCATTGATCGTCTGGCTCATGCGATCGGAGAAGGCCGGATCCAGCTCCCCAGGTTGGAGTCTCCTTAGATCGGAAGCTGCTTGAATGCTTCTCCTGTCCTGATGATGATCGTCCTGATGGTGTTGGATCGTTATTCAATTGATCACGAGAGTGCCAGCAACGATGAATTTTCATCTTCATAAAATAATTTGATTGTGTTAGACTCCCGGCGCAATACATTCTCAACTTGTAATGTTGCACAGTTTCCAAGTCGAAGCCAAATGACTTTTGGTGGACTCCCAAAGACTAAACTCAGATCATGCATATCGGAATCTTTTGAGACAATCATCAAGTTGTTGTCTTTTGCATAATCCCAAACTATCGGGTCGATTGTCGCTTTCATTCCTACATCTCGAACGTGAAGTGAGCCTGGGAAAAGATCGCTCAAACGACTTGGCAATTTTGGGGATAAGTTTTCATCAAACAGTAACTTCATGATGAAAATGGAGCGATCATTAATCGACGTTCACGATCAGCAGCGTAAGCAATACAAGCTTTTAGATCTTCTCGCGTTAGATCAGGGAAATCATCAAGAATTTCTGCTTCGGTCATTTCAGAAGCCAGATACTCCAGAACCTCATAAACTGTAATTCGCAAGCCACGCACACAAGGTTTGCCACCGCGTTTGTTGGGCTCAATTGTGATGTAGTTTCTATAATCCATAGCCACTCAGACAAAAACTGACAAAAAACACATGTAGATTCAGAGCAGAAGTTAAAGTGAGTCAATCTGGGGAGAATCTAACACTATGCATCACTGTTTGTAAACAGCAGGGTGAGGAATGATCCGAGCTTTTTGTGGTCTGTGTACATACGATCGTTGGGTTAGTTCTTCATTATATATCACTGTTGGGTCGCAATCTCTTTTCTCGAAGACTATCTGCACGTCTCTTATAGTCTCGACTAAGAAGCCAAAAGACCGTGTTTAGAGATTAACGTATCGATTGTGTGAAGGACATTCACTCAAATAGTGCGCCAACAACACAACTAAAACCGGGAAGAATTGGGCTGGTCAAAGTGTCTTCGGCGTAAAGCGTCATCGTTTTAACCAATTGCCCCTGTTCACGACGGTAGACTTCAATCATACGCAACTCCCGCTCAAAGATCCAGTATTCTAACACCCCCTGATTAGAGTAAAGCTTGAGCTTGGTTTTTCTGTCACGTTCCTTTGTCCAACGCATGGGTTGAATATGAGTAGCTGTCATATGAATAATAGAATGCATGAATTGATCTTAACGACTGGCAACTAGAGTGTCCATCCTAAGTGAATTTTGCTTTTGGGCCGTGAAGATCTACCAAGATCAAAAACGTCCGCTATACATTCTGAATTCTGCTCGCTCACGCCTTCGATCGTTGCCCTCATGTGATCCTCTTTGGATCTTTTGTCTCTCTGGGACTTAGGCTACTCATGCAGGCTTTCCTGCCTGTGACGGATCTTAGCCCCCAAGCTGTCTATGCTTTCCTCGTGCTGTCATTCCCTGGATCGCTTGCTCTATCATCGTGTCAACCGAGATTGGAGTCTCTTGAGATCTAGAAGCTTGTTGAGATCAGGCTCTTTGGGCTAGTGAGTGATCAGGGATAACGTATTCGCGCTAAACCCCGCTTGGCGCAGTGCAGCAACTGTTAACTCTGCATCTTTGACTCGAAACTGAGGCCCCAGTCGCACAAACTGAAATTTATCTTCGAGCGTCACGGCAGCAATGATCGGAATCCGGTTTTCCTCAAACTCACCTTTCTGCCGATTGAGTGTGTCTTGGAGCCGATAACAGAATTGAATATCACTAGCGTGCTCAGCAGGCAGATCAATCTTAACCATGTGAACGGACTCGATCGGTTCCAATTCGTTGACAATCAGTTGGGTTTGTTCATCTCGATGATCCACTTTGGCCCAGATCATCAAATGTTGATCTTCTTGCAGGAGGGGATGGATCCGTTCATACGTTTTGGGGAAGACAACCCCTTCACAGCTACCACTCAGATCTTCGAGATAGAGAATAGCCATCCGATCACCTTTTTTTGTCGTTACGGATTTAATGCTGTTGAGAATAGCGATGACACTGATCACAACGTCAGAGGGTTGATCGGGCAATCGACTAATGCTCACTGGAGCTAGAAGTTTGGCCTGTTGTTGAACCCGTTTGAGGGGGTGATCGGACACATAAAGCCCCAACAATTCTTTCTCTAGCTTTAGCTTCTCCTGAGATGAGAAATCTTCAGTTGCGGGGGCGTGGGGAACATCCGTGTAAGTAGAGTGATCCGATCCTGATGATTCACTGGGGGAGAGCAGATCGAATAGATTGCCCTGACCTACTGCTTTCGCCTTGGCACGACTGGCAGACCAATTTAAGATCGGTTCTAGATCGGCCAGTAACTGTTTACGATTGGGTTCCAGTGAGTCAAAGGCTCCAGCCCCGATCAAGGCTTCAATACCTCGACGGTTAACAGTATGAAGATCAACACGATCACAAAACTCAGCTAATGAGGAGAACGATCCTTCTGCTTCCCTGGCTTCTAGAATGTGACAGATCGCGCTATCCCCGATGTTTTTTACGGCACCCAGTCCGAATAAAATAGTTCTATGGCGAGGGGTGAAGTCTAATCCAGATCGATTGATGTCAGGAGGTTGAACTTCGATCCCGATTAAAACACAGTAGGCAATGTAACGTTGGAGTTTATCATGATCGCCACTGATCGAGGAGAGCAGTGCTGCCATATATTCGGTTGGATAATTAGCTTTGAGATAAGCAGTTTGAAAAGTAACTAAGCCATAGGCCGTTGAGTGAGACTTATTAAAGCAGTTGGACGCAACCAGACCATTAGCCAGCAGGAAATGATGATCCTCTGCCAGACCAATATCATAAACAGGCTGGATCCCTAGCGAACGACGTTGGATCAGTTTAGCCATAGACATGTCCTCTAGCAATGACTTTCGGTTGAGACTCGCTTGGATCCGTCATTACAGTAGCTGCAAACCCGAAGGATCGCCAACCCTTGGACTAGCGGATTCGGTCCATGAGTGATGACTGGCTTTAAGGGGCAGATCTGGGCGAGGGGTTTGGAGCCTGCATCGGATCTTCAGATCAATCGTCAGATGATCCTTGGGGAGGTGGGAGTCTTTGGCAAAATGGGGAAAGGTTAGACTAGCGATCTCCTACGTTGGTGTCTGGCTATGTCCACTCCCATGATCCAATGGTATCCCGGTCACATTGCCAAGGCTGAGCAACAGCTTCAGGATCAGATCCGACGGGTTGATGTGGTTTTGGAAGTGCTGGATGGCCGGATCCCCTTATCCAGTCGCCATCCCGATCTGGATCGGTGGATTCAAGACAAGCCTCGTTTATTGGTCCTGAATAAGGCGGATCAGATTGGACCGACCCGTGTTAAGGATTGGTGCCATTGGTTTAAGGATCAAGGGCTGGCGATCTATCCCACAAATGGGCAGTCGGGGCAGGGAGTGAATCGGCTGAAAGAGGCTGCGTTGGAATTGGGAGCCAGTGTGAATCAACGACGGCAGCAACGAGGGATGCAACCCCGTCCGATCCGAGCTGTAGTGGTCGGGTTTCCCAATGTTGGGAAGTCAGCGATCTTGAATCGGTTGATTGGGCGACGAGTGGCCGCAAGTGCAGCCAAACCAGGGATCACGCGCCAGCTCCGTTGGATTCGGATCGGTTCCGGTCTTGATCTGCTCGATACTCCAGGGATCATTCCGCCAGCCCTGCATGATCAAACGGTGGCCGTGAAACTGGCTATTTGTGACGATATTGGCGAAGCTTCTTACACCCCGGAATTGGTCGCCGCAGCCTTTCTCGATCTGATCCGTCAAGTTGAACCGAAATCTGCAACCGTTTTGACACAACGCTACGAACTGCAGGATCTAGAAGCTCCAGGCAGTATCTTGTTGGACGAACTGGCTCGATCACGATATCGACGGGATCAGCATCGAGCCGCTCATCAAGTGCTCAACGACTATCGCAAGGGCTTACTGGGTAGCTTGGCCCTGGAATGTCCACCTGAGGATTCACCTGTTTCATAAAATTTCGGCTTGGCTTAGTTCCACAACATTGCCACTTGGATCACGAGTAAAGAGAGCGGCTCGACCGGAGGCACTCATCTGGATCGGATAGCCTGCTTGGAGGAGTTGATCTTTGGCCGTGTTCAGATCCGTGACCGCTAGAGCAATATGCTGATTTCGGCCCCATTTGGCATCATCCAGGAGTTCTACGTGGGTTTGGGGGTTTTCGATCAAATGGATCTGGACGGGACCGACGTGATACCAGGATCCAGGGAACTTCAGGCTGCGATCGACTGTGGGAAGTCCTAGGATTTGGCCATAAAAGTGATCTGCAGCGGCTAGATCCTTGACGAGCAGGGCAGTGTGCATCCACTGGGCAATCTGCATCTTGACAGACCTCCGATCCGTTGTTATCATCTACTGCTTGTGGAGATTGAGTGGAGATAGGCTCCCGTCTCACCCATTTTGCAACACTTTTTTGCAATCCGCTGGTCGGAAACCCTCTGAAACACCGGATCCAATCGGCTCAGTCGAGCTAAGCTAATGCAGCGGATTCAGTCAGTCAGACGCCAGCGACGATGAGGCGATCAGTCTGCAACACCGCACCTCACTTTACTGAATGGTGATCTGGAGAAAGGGTTGGCTAACGTTGTTGTGATCGGTGCCCAGTGGGGCGATGAAGGCAAGGGCAAAATTACGGACCTCCTCAGCGAAAAAGCCCATGTGGTGGTTCGCTATCAAGGTGGGGTCAACGCAGGCCACACGATCGTTGTGGGAGAGCAGACCCTCAAACTCCATCTGATCCCGTCTGGGATTCTCTATCCTAAGATCAAGTGCCTGATCGCCAGCGGCACCGTGATTGATCCGCAAGTCTTGATCGAAGAGCTGGACAGTCTTGATCAATTGGGGATCTCATGTGCCAATTTATGCATCGCTCAAACGGCCCATGTCACCATGCCGTACCATCGTCTGATCGATCGAGCGGTTGAAGAACGACGTGGCCCCTTCAAGTTGGGCACCACCGGACGCGGGATCGGACCCTCCTATGCAGACAAAGCGGAACGGATCGGGATTCGCATGGTCGATCTGATGCATCCTGAGGATCTGCGGGAGCGGATTGCTTGGGCTGTTCCCTACAAAAATGTGCTACTGGAAAAGATCTATAACCTGCCCCCATTGGATCCAGACGCGATCATTGATCAGTATCTAGGGTTTGCTGAACGGTTGCGGCCCTATGTTCGAGATGTGGGGTTGATGCTGACCGAAGCCCTTGATAACCGTGAGAATATTTTGTTTGAGGGGGCGCAGGGTACGCTGCTTGATCTAGACTACGGCACCTATCCTTATGTCACTTCATCCCATCCGATCGCAGGCGGCGCTTGTGTGGGTGCGGGGGTTGGCCCGACTAGCATTGATCGGGTGATCGGGGTGGCCAAAGCTTACACTACTCGCGTCGGGGAAGGTCCATTTCCGACTGAACTGGTGGACGAGATCGGGGAGCACCTTAGCCACACCGGAGCTGAATTTGGGACAACTACGGGACGGAAGCGGCGGTGCGGTTGGTTTGATGCTGTGATCGGTCGCTATGCCGTGCGGGTGAATGGGCTGGATTGTCTGGCGATCACGAAGCTGGATGTGTTGGATGCTCTGGATGAGATCAAAGTTTGTGTTGCCTACGACTGTAATGGCCAGGAGATCCACCATTTTCCCAGTGATGCCCGGACGTTTTCTCAATGCCGTCCGATCTACAAGACGTTGCCGGGATGGAGGCAATCAACCCAGAACTGCCGATCTCTCGATGATCTGCCCCAGCAAGCCTATGACTACCTCAAGTTTCTTGCCCAGCTGATGCAAGTGCCGATCGCCATTGTCTCGTTAGGGGCCAGCCGGGATCAAACCATTATTGTGGAGGATCCGATCCACGGTCCAAAGCGGGCGCTCTTGTACGCCAATGGGGAAAAAGCGGTTCATACCCTCTCGCCTGACTGATGCTTCCCAATCCAACCGATCACAGAGGTTATTGAAGACTCATGTCTGGATCCACGGCTGAAACGATCCTGGTTACCGGGGGGGCTGGCTATATTGGCTCCCATGCTGTCTTGGCGCTACAAGCGGCTGGGTACGAGGTTGTGATCCTTGACAATCTGGTTTACGGCCACCGTGATCTGGTTGAACAGGTTCTCAAAGTTGAGCTGATCCAAGGCAATACCCAGGATCGAGAGCTGTTGGATCAGATCTTTGCCACCCGGCGGATCGTGGCCGTGATGCATTTTGCGGCTTATGCCTATGTGGGCGAGTCCGTCCAGGATCCAGCTAAGTACTACCGCAATAACTTCGTCGGCACGTTGACCTTGCTAGAGGCCATGGTGGCAGCAGGGATCGATCAGCTAGTGTTCTCCTCCACCTGTGCTACCTACGGGGTGCCAGAACGGATCCCAATTCCAGAATTCCATCCCCAACAGCCGATCAATCCCTATGGGTGGAGCAAGTTGATGGTGGAACAGATGTTGCAGGACTTTGATCGGGCCTATCAACTCCGTTCCGTCAGCTTTCGCTACTTCAATGCGGCAGGTGCTGATCCGGAAGGGCGTTTGGGCGAAGATCACAACCCAGAGACGCACTTAATCCCGCTGGTGTTGATGACCGCTCTGCAGCGTCGGCCTAGCATCTCGATCTTTGGCAATGACTATGAGACGCCGGACGGCACCTGCATTCGAGACTATATCCATGTCACGGATCTGGCCGAGGCTCATGTGTTGGGTTTAGATTACTTGCGGCAAGGGGGATCGACGACAGCCTTTAATCTGGGGAATGGCCAAGGGTTTTCGGTTCAAACCGTGATCGAAACCGCTCGCCGAGTAACGGGGTGCCCGATCCCGGCTACGATTGCACCTCGCCGCCCTGGAGATCCACCTCTGCTTGTCGGTAGTTCGGCACAAGCTCAATCGATCCTGAGCTGGCAACCGCGTTATGCCGATCTGAGCACCATTCTGAGTCACGCTTGGCAGTGGCATCAGCGCCGACACGGGCAGGGATCACCTCCCTAACCTATCCAGAACATAGGGGAACTGAAGCCTCACGATTCCAGGATTCTTCAGCAACCCAGGATTCTTCAGCAATCCAGGATCCTCCAGCAACTTGGGATTCTTCAGCAACCCAGGATCCTCCAGCAACTTGGGATTCTGCTGGTTTGGCTGGACTTCTGGGTCCGGATCCTGCCTGTAGGGATGGGATGCTGACGTTGGAGGGCTGGATCTCTGGATAGATTAACAAGAAAACGTTACACTATGAAACGTGTTTTCATGAACAGACACAAACACTGGAGTTTGCTAACCTGGAAAAAGCTGCATCCAACTCGTTTGGATCGGGCCGTCCCCCTCAAAGATCCTGACCTCTGGGTTGGGAGATCTGAGAAAGGCTAGTTGTTAAGCAGTTCCGAAGGCTAGGCTGTTGGAGAGAGCGTGAGCTAGAATGAGATTCTAGGTGCATCCATGCTCCTTAGGCAAGCCAACATTTCTGAAGACCCACCGCAAGAGGCGAACCGCATGGACTGGTTAGACAAGGTGATCGAAAAGATCCGCGAATGGGTAGAGCGTGTGATCGATACCCTACTTGGATCTGATCCAGAACCCCAACCTCAGCCGATTCCGATCCCGGTCAACGATTTCCCCAGACAGCGACGGTGATCTGCACAGTTCGCTCACCCTCCTCATCAGCTTTCTGTCTTCTTCTCAGCTTCCCTTTTTCTGATCTAGGCCCCATACTCTCAACTCCTGCATCAGCTATGATCCCGCTCTCGTCCGGATTAGGCTGATGTTTCTTCTGTCAACCAGGGATTCTTGTGACACTGCGTATTCTTGTTCTGAATGGTCCCAATCTCAACTTGTTAGGTATCCGCGAAGTTGGGATCTACGGCCATCTAAGTTTAGATCAGATTCTGGATTCTCTCCAGGAGCTTGCAGATCAGTTGGCGGTCACTCTTACCGATCTCCAGTCCAACCATGAAGGGGAGCTGATCGATGCGATCCACGAGGCGCGAACGACGCAGGACGGGATCATGATCAATCCTGGTGCCTATACTCATACCAGCATTGCGTTGCGAGATGCGATCGCAGGGGTTGGACTTCCCACCGTTGAAGTTCACCTCAGCAATATTCACAGCCGCGAGTCTTTTCGCCAACACTCCTATATCGCCCCCGTTGCGATCGGTCAGATCAGCGGATTTGGGCCTGCAAGCTATACCCTGGGGCTAAGAGCTCTGATAGAGTATCTCCAGACTGTTCGATCTTGAACAAACATTGGCAAGGAGTTCACCCTCAACGGTTCTGGCGAGTTTGATTGATCTTGGGAGGATCTTCAGGACACTTGAGCTCGATCTCTTGTTATTCAGGCACTCTATGGGCAGGATAGTGAAGTTGTGATTGACACTTGGGTGGATTCTTTCAACGATCCTAGCCTCCTACACTTCCTCAGGATCAATCCCCAACTCTCGAAGTCGCTGGGCTAGACGATCAGCCTGTTGCTGAGCTTGCTCTCTAGCGATCCGTTGCTGTTCCAGTTCTTTCTGAGCTTGCTCTCTAGCGATCCGTTCCTGTTCGGCCTGTTGCTGAGCTTGCTCCCTGGCAGCTTGTTCGTGCTGCATTTGCTGCTGGATCTGTTCGCGCATCGCCCGTTCTCGCTCAGTGTCGGTCAATAGCCAATTCCCCTCCTGATCGCACCATCGTAGCCATGTTGCGGGGATTCCCTCAAACTCTCCCTGCCAGAGCCCTAGCCCGATCTGCAAGTCTTCGAGCCAGATCCGTGGATTCCCAGCACTAACGATCTGCTCTTGGTAGCGATCCCCGATTAACCGAAAATAGCGAAGTCGTTCGGTGTAGCGGTTGTACACAATGTAGTGAGGCACCCTCAAGTATCGCTCATACACCTCCAACTTACTGGGAATCCTGCGATCCCGCTGTTCTCCATCCTCATCCGAGATCCGATCGATGTCTCGATAAAACCGTCCCAGATCTTCTTTGGCGGTACCAGGGGACAGTAATTCAATCACGATCGTGGGGGGCTGCCCCTCCTGCCAAACCACGTAGCTCTCCCGTAGATCCCAGCCATCATAAAGATAAGGCACATGGATCGCCAGAAACCAATCGGGTCGTTTATGCCAAAGGGGATGTCTCACATCATAGTAAATATTCAGATCAGTGCCCGTAAACCATTGAGTCCGACTGTAGCCCAACAGAGACAGCGTTCGGCTCAGCATGTGAGGCTGGTGATCATGAAACTCGTCTGGCAAGCCAGGTTCCTCCGGAAACTCACTGGGCAGATCATACATGGAGGGGAGGAGCGGATAGGGCGCAACGGGTTGATCGATTTCGGGGATGGATCGAGCTGGGCTAGTGGAGATCATGGGTACCACCTGTTGACTGCCACCCAATTCACGGGTTAACGGAGAATATTTCAATCTTAAGGCCAAGGATCAAGATCTTGCAAAAGACCGAAAACCGAACAGAGACACTCAAGATCCCTGTTCGGCCTATTGTTCGATCGATCGGTTCAATCTAGCTATTCAATTTGCTCAGCCCACCGACTTAGGCATCAAACTCGCTGAGACGCTGGGACAAGCATTTGCTGGTGCTCTGGGTTCACTTCGATCTGGCCGTCGTCATTGAGATCTAAGAGGGCGGTATCTCCAGCTTTGATCCGTCCCGTCAAGATGGCTTCGGCGAGAGGGTCTTCAACTAAACGAGAAATTGCTCGACGCAGAGGCCGCGCCCCGTAGACAGGATCACACCCTTCGGCCACAAGATGCTGTTTGAAGGCTTCTGTCACTCGCAACTGGATCCCACGTTGAAGCAATCGATCAGCGACCTCTTGTAAGAGCAGATCACCGATCTGAATCACTTCCGGTTGGGTAAGTTGGCGGAAGACAATAATGTCATCCAAGCGGTTGAGGAACTCTGGACGCAGAAGTTGCTTGAGATCCTCTTGAACACCTGATCGGATCCGGTGGTACACAGCCTCTGAATCATTCAAGGCTGAGAGATCGAAGCCAAAGCCGCCGCCCCCTGTTTCAATTTGCCGAGATCCGATATTTGAAGTCATGATCAGCAATGTGTTTTTGAAGCTAACACGTCGTCCTTTGGCATCCGTTACGTGTCCGTCATCGAGAACCTGGAGGAAAAGATTCAAAACATCCGGATGGGCTTTTTCGATCTCGTCCAACAAAACCACTGCGTAGGGACGCCGCCGCACTGCTTCGGTTAAGTGCCCTGATTCGTCATAGCCGATATACCCTGGTGGGGATCCGATCAGCTTGGCAACCGTGTGAGGTTCCATGTATTCAGACATATCCAACCGGATCACAGCTTCCTCAGAGCCGAAGATCGTGGCGGCTAAGGCTTTGGCTAGTTCAGTTTTGCCGACTCCGGTGGGACCAGAGAAGAAGAAGCTGGCAATGGGACGATCTGGATCTTGGAGTCCTACCCGTGCTCGCCGCATGGCCTTGGCTACGGCTGCAACCGCTTCTGTCTGCCCGATCACTCGCTCATGTAAACGTTCTTCCAAGTTCAGCAACAAGAAAGACTCAGGGGCCGTCAGGCGATTCACGGGGATCCCGGTCCAAGCTTCGACCACTTGCGCAATGTCTTCAGGTTCCACAACAGGCTTGGGGATCGTAACCTGATCACCAGCTTGAGGATCTTGCAGGTGTTTGATCCGGGCTTCTAACTCTAACTCCTGATCGCGGAGACGGCTGGCCGCTTCAAAGTCTTGATCTTGAACAGCTGCGGATTTGGCAACACTGATCCGTCGTAATTCCTGCTTGAGTTGTTGGAGAGGAGTTTGGCGAGCGTGGCGCAAGTGGACTCGTGATCCTGCTTCATCGATCAGATCAATGGCTTTGTCAGGCAGGAAGCGATCCGCAATGTAGCGATCCGAGAGATGGGCGGCAGCAACAAGAGCTTGGTCTGAGATCACTAGTTGATGGTGTTGCTCGTAACGCTCGCGGAGACCATACAGAATCTCGATCGTATTTGCAACAGTCGGAGGGTTGACGGTCACAGGTTGGAAACGTCGTTCTAAAGCCGGATCGCGTTCGATCGATTGGCGATACTCGGCTAGGGTGGTGGCTCCCAGGCATTGGATCTCGCCACGGGCCAGAGCGGGTTTGAGTAAGTTGGCTGCGTCCATCCCGCCTCGGAGTGAGCCTGCGCCCACCAACGTGTGGATCTCGTCAATAAACAGGATCACATTGCCCTGACTGCGGACCTCGTTCAAAAAGTCGATCAACCGTTCCTCAAACTGGCCCCGCATCGCCGATCCTGCCACCATCTGGCTTAGATCCAAACTGATCACGCGCTGGTTCAGCAAGGCATCTGGAACTAATTCAGCCACAATGCGTTGGGCTAGTCCTTCAGCGATCGCGGTTTTGCCTACACCCGGCTCACCCAACAAGACGGGATTACTTTTGCTACGACGGGCCAGGATCTGGATGACTCGTTCGATTTCGGCTTCCCGCCCAATCACTGGATCGAGTTTGCCTGCTTGGGCCAGTTGAGTCAGATCAATACCGAAGGTTTGCAACGCTTGGCCTTTGGGGATCGATCGAAGTTCAGGATCTTCAGCCCGAATCTCACCCCCGCCAGCAGGAACGGCAGCCGTTTCCAGAAAACTATCCAACAAAAGGATCCGAACTTGCTCCAGATCAACTCCCAGCGATTGCAAAACCTTGACGGCATCGTTGTGGGGACTGCTGATTAATCCCAGCAACAAGTGGGTCGGAACGATCCTGGCGTGGTAGAGTTGGCGGGCTTCCAGAAGAGCCAGTTCAAACAGGTGCTTGGTCTGGGGATCAAACGGAATATCTCTCAGCATCGATCCTGGACCTTTCCCACTGATCCGCTCAACCTCAGCTTGGGCAGCCGTTAGGGTTACGCCCAGATCACTTAAGACAGCAGCCGCCAAATTGGAGTTTTCGATCAGGATGCCAAGCAAGATGTGGTCTGGGCCAACAGACTGACGCCCCAACCGTTGCGCTTCCTGCTGGGCTAACGTGATCACTTTAATGGATTGGTGGCTAAATCGATCGAACATAGGGGGATTCTCCGTGATGAGGATTTGGGTGAGGGGGGCAACCCTTGGGATTCAAGGTTGTGGGCCGAAATAGTGAGCAAATCTCGACACGATGCAGGCGATCGTAAATTTATGTTTACTTCCTTAACAAAGTTTATCGTTTTGGGGGGCTTTATTGTAGTGGGGATAACCGTCTGAGTCCTAATGGATTCGATCTTGAGGGATCCCAGGGTTTGAGGCTGTCTACTCTGGACACTCTCCTCGTATCATTCCCACCAGCCTTGATCCCGTCATCAGGATCTTGCACTATTTGCTACATAAGCCGATCCGATCCGGTATACAAATTCCCAGTCAACGAGGGGAGACCTGTTTCGAGTAGAGTAAGATCGATCTCGCCCGTTTGATCTGGAGCTTCGTTCATGTCCCCATCTGCCGCCAAACTCACCTATCCCACAACTCGCAAAATCGATCAGGTGGACGACTATCACGGCACTGCGGTATCGGATCCTTATCGTTGGTTAGAGGATCCTGATTCCGAAGCAACTCAAGCTTGGGTCGAGGCGCAGAATCAAGTTACCTTTGGATTCCTGAAACAGATCCATGAGCGGGAAACGATCAAGCAGCGACTGACTCAACTCTGGGACTATGAAAAATACAGCCAGCCTTTCAAACAAGGAGAACGCTATTTCTATTTCAAAAATGATGGACTCCAAAACCAAAGTGTTCTCTATACCTTAGACACTCTCGACGCCGATCCCCAAATCCTCCTGGATCCCAACACTCTCTCTGAAGATGGCACTGTAGCCCTGTCTGGGATCGCCGTCAGTGAAGATGGCAAGCTGCTCGCCTACGGACTTTCAAGTTCTGGATCCGATTGGCAAACCTGGCACGTTCGGGACGTCCAAACCACAGAAAATCGAGCCGATCAGATCGAATGGGTCAAGTTTTCGGGAGCTAGTTGGACGCACGACAGACAAGGGTTTTTCTACAGCCGCTTTGACGAACCTGATCAGACTACTCAATTTGAAGCGATCAATTACTATCAAAAGCTGTTCTATCACCGCTTGGGCACTCCCCAATCCGAGGATCGCTTAGTTTATCATCGGCCTGATCAGAAAGAATGGGGCTTCAGTGGTGGTGTGTCAGAAGATGGACGCTACTTACTCATTTCAGTTTCTAAAGGCACCGATCCTCGTAATTTGATCTTCTGGGCTGATCTGGAGGATCCTAACTTGGAGGTTGTGGAGCTGATCCAAGAGTTTGAAGCAGACTATCGCTTTATTGGTAATGATGGATCTGTATTCTGGTTCTCGACCGATCTCAATGCTCCTCGAAGTCGGGTGATTGCAATTGATATCCACAATCCGGATCGAGAGAACTGGCAGGAACTCATTCCTCAAGCAGACGAGACCCTTCAGGGGGTGAGTTTGATCCATAACCAGTTCGTTGCCTTCTATCTCAAAGACGCTCACACTCAGATCAAGATCTTCAATTTGGATGGAAGCTTCGATACTGAGATCCCATTGCCGGGATTAGGATCGGCAGGTGGCTTTGCAGGCAAACGCTATGACAGCGAAACCTTCTATAGCTTTACCAGTTTTACAACTCCCACAACGATCTATCGCTACGATTTCGACACCCGTACTAGCACGATCTTTCGGCAACCACAAGTTGACTTCAATCCCGAAGACTATGAAAGCAAGCAGATCTTCTACAGCAGCAAAGATGGAACTCAAATCCCCATGTTTCTCACCCACAAACGCGGGATCACTCTGAATGGCAACAATCCTACTTATCTTTACGGGTATGGCGGCTTTGGGATCTCACTGACGCCTAGTTTTTCGATCAGCAATCTGGTTTGGATGGAGTTAGGGGGGATCTTGGCGATCCCGAATTTGCGTGGCGGTGGAGAATACGGAGAGGACTGGCATCAGGCTGGAACAAAGCTCAATAAGCAAAATGTGTTTGATGATTTTATTGCAGCAGCAGAATGGTTGATCCAGAGTCGTTATACTTCATCAGCGAAGTTAGCGATCGGGGGTGGCAGTAATGGCGGGCTACTCGTCGGAGCGTGTATGACCCAGCGACCCGAATTGTTTGCAGCGGCTCTCCCTGCTGTAGGTGTCATGGATATGGTGCGATTCAACCAGTTCACGATCGGCTGGGCCTGGATGTCGGACTATGGATCCCCAGAGAACCCAGAGGAGTTCAAAGCCCTCTATGCCTATTCCCCCTTACACAACCTCATGCCAGGAGTTGGCTATCCAGCGACATTGATCACCACTGCTGATCACGATGATCGAGTGGTTCCAGCCCATAGCTTCAAATTTGCTGCCGCCCTGCAAGCAGCCCACTTCGGATCAGCCCCAGTCTTGATCCGGATTGAGACCAAAGCTGGACATGGAGCTGGCAAACCCACCACTAAGATCATTGAAGAAATGGCCGATCGATGGGCGTTCCTGGTGCGGGTACTGGGGATCGAGAGCTGATGGCCAGTCAATTGAGGATCGATCAAGAGGTCAGATTTGATCAGGATCCACACCCAGCTCTCGAAGATACTGGGTTAAGCGTTCCACACGTTGGCGTTCTTGCTCTGCGCGTTGGTATTCCTGCTCTGCGCGTTGACGTTCCTGCTCTGCTCGCTGTTTAACTTCCTCGTAAGCCTCAAAGGGAGCTCCATCGGGATAGAAAAGGATCAACTCCCCACGACTGTCCTGCTCAAACCGGATCCCTAACCGAGGGCTGCTCCAACCTTGCAGGGAACTAATCACCTCTAGCTTCTGATCAGGAGCTGAACGGATCCATCCCTCTAACTTGAAGTGATCCGGATCGTAGAGGTAGTATTCCTCAACGCCGTAGCGATCATAGAACAGCCACTTTTTCTCCA
>CAZONZ010000008.1:15709-23883 GCA_964581005.1 uncultured bacterium | reverse complement strand
CATAGTGACCTGCTTTGATCACATCGATCCGTTCTCCCGTTGCATAGTGACCTTCGTTGATCGCATCAATCCGTTCTCCCGATCAATAGTGAGCTTGTTTGATTACAGAGATCCGTTTTCCCGTTGCATAGTGATCTTCTCCCGCTGCATAGTGAACTTCCTTGATCCCCGAATGCCGCTCGGCCTTCCCTCATGGCTCATTTCGATCGCCGAGTGCAGCTGTCGTGATCGATGAAGCAGCCTTCCCCAGCGGTTTTGCCCATCCATCCTGCCTTGACTGACCCCTCGTTTGACCCCTCGTTTGACTCGACCTTGGTTACAGGGTGCGATCCTGTCTAACAATGCGTAGGGGGCTCTCCCACCCACTCCTGCTAACGCTAGCCCTGCCGACCTTCCTAACAAACGGATAAGCTGGGATGACGATATCTTTTGATCCGCATGAGCCCAGAGTCTGATTATAAGTTCGATCTGTTTTTGCGCTACCACCGCAGCCAAGCCCGTTGGACCCGCCAATTAGCCGAACGCCTCGATCGAGACGGATTTCGGGTCTGGCTGGATGCCTGGATGCTGCAGCCGGGAGACGATCGCCGCCTCGAACAACAACTTGCCCTGGATCAATGCCGCTGGATTGGCCTGGTTCTCTCTCCAGAGTTTGTCAGCGATCCCTGGCCCAAAGATGAACTCTATAGCGGCTTCCCTCATGCCCCTGCCCGCCAAAACCAACGCCTGCTCCCCCTGATCCACACCCCCTGCGAACTCCCCGCCCCCCTGCACGATCTCCCTGCGATCGATTTCTCCGGCTCCGAAGAAGACCCGATCCTGTTTGAATACCAAGCCCTGCAGTTGATGTCCCAGCTCGATCCTGACTTCGCCCCCCCTGAAGATCTGCAGCGGTTCCGGCTCCAAAATCGGACCACCTTGTCAGCCCAGGATGAAGAATTGCGTGGCTTTCAAGCCTTCCTGCGCGCCATCCAAGACGCCATTAGTCAGATTGCTCGCGGCGATCAGGGCAGCAGTGACGAAGAGGGACTGCGCCAGATCACCGTTCTGCAATTCATCCAACGCCTCTTTCAATGGAATACGGCTGATGTGCAGTTTGATCGCGCCGAAGACTGGTTCCGACGGGGTAACTTCACAGAAGCCTTGATCGCTTATGATCGGGCCTTGAATATGGATCCCAACTTTGCCTTAGCCTGGGCACGACGGGGTGATGCTCTAGTTCAGCTACAGCGGTTTCGAGAAGCGATCGACAGCTACAACGGCTCCCTCTCGATCAATCCCTACGATGAAGCAATCCGACTCCAACTGGCCCTGCTCCAGGGTCGAATGAGGCAATACAAAGCCGCAGTGGTCAACTACGATCGCGTCTTAGAGATCAACCCCGATGACGTTCTGGCATGGCATAACCGAGGGATCCGCTTGCTGCAATTGGATCGACCTAAATTAGCGATCAAAAGTTTGAACAAAGCCCTCCGTTACGATCCAAAAGAGTCGAAAACCTGGATGGCTCGTGGCTATACCTTACTGGCCCTGAATCGACCGAAATCAGCTGTCGCCAGTTTTGCCGAAGTCGCCAAGTTAGCCCCCCGTCGATCCAAAGCTTTCCGGCTACAGGGCTATGCTTATGTCAAAATGAATCGGTTCAAATCAGCTCTGAAGAGTTTCAGCCGTTCCCTAAAGCTCAAACCCAAAGATCCCATCGCTCGCTACAACCGAGGAGTTCTGCTCCTACGCTTAGGCCGCCCCCGCGAAGCCGTGAGTCAATTTGATCGGGTCTTCGATCTCAATGTCGATCTCAATGTAGTCACCGAACGAACCTGGTATGCCCGTGGTTTTGCCTTTCAAACCTTAGGCTATTGGCAAGAAGCAAGTGAACATTTTCAAGAAGCCTTGCGGATCAATCCCAACTATTTCCCCGCTCAGTATGCCCAGGCTACTGCACTGCAAACACTTGGACGCGATCAAGAAGCCATCCAGTCCTTCGATCAGATTTTGCAGGATCGGCCCAAAAGTTTTGCTTGTCTCTATGGTAAAGTCACCAGTCTACGCAAACTCCAGGACTGGGCAACAGCTTGGGCAACAGCTGAAATCATGATCGATCTCAATGATCACGATCCCTTAGGCTGGTTTGCGTTGGCTTTAACGGCCAGTGATCAGGGGAATGCTGAAGCAGCAGTAGAGTATTACAGTCAAGTTTTGGCCTTGACGCCAACCGATCCAATCGCCTTAAACAATCGGGCTTGGAATGCTTGTGTGTTAGAAAACTATGCAGCGGCTCAAGACGATGCCTTGCAAGCCACTGAACTGGATCCAGATCGTTCCGCCTACTGGCATACCTTAGGCCGAGCCCAGGCTGGGTTAGGATTGGTGGCAGCAGCGATGGAGAGCTTGAAGCAAGCCTTAGCGTTAGATCCTGAGTTCCCCGAAGCCCAAGCTGATCTGCAAAAACTCCAACACTCCCAAACCTTAAATCCCCTTCCCGATCTAGCTGAGCTCACTCCAGAATCAGAACCCATTCCTTCAGCCAACCCTACTGATTGGTAAGGATCGTAGAGCCATGAAGAACTGATCCCGATCAAATGAAGTTCAGGCAGATCACGTGGAGGCTTATATTGATCGAAAAAACATTTCCCGCATACCTCAATTCATCCCTCGCCGTGAGTCCTATGGGGATCTGAGCCATGCAGCTAAACCTTTCACCGTCTAGATTCTAGCTATGCAATCTTCTACCAGGGCGGGAGTGGGAGAGTCGTTAGCTTTTGCGGCAGTTTCAATGGGATCCTCAAGATTTGGGATCTCTAGTTCCCAGCCATTAGCAAGCGTAAAGATCTTGCCAACATCTCCCAAACGCTCCTGCACGACTTCTTCTTAGTTGAGACGTTTGGCTTCAACCGTTTGCGGCAGTTTCAACGGATCCTCAAGATTCGGGATCTCTAGTTCCCAGCCATTAGCAAGCGTAAAGATCTTGCCAACATCTCCCAAACGCTCCTGCACGACTTCTTCTTCCAGATCTTTCTTGGCCACGTAAACCACTAGCTGACCATTAGACGCCCGCCGTAACATCACTTTCATGTTCTGCTCCTTCCTCGTCCTCGTCCTCTACTAGATCGAGTTCTCGCTTCAGGCAGCCTACCACTAATCCTCGCTCCAGCAAATGGATCGAATAGACATAGGAGCGTTGTAAGTAGGTTCCAATCCCGGCAACGTAACCTGTTTCGCCCTTCTTCGCAAGCACTTCGCCAACTTCTCGACCAGGAAAGGTGCCATCATTGCGGATCAGTTTACGGAGACGGACTTTTTGGCCCATTTCAAAGGCCGGGGGCCGATCCAGTTCAACTTCGGTTATGGACATGGATAGATCCCTCCAAGTGAACAATGGTGCATCACTTCTTGCAGCTCTGAGCGAGTTAATCCCCGTTTGACTTGGATCGAGCGATCCCGGACGTTTTGTAAGAGGCAGTGGGTTTGGATCCAGGGGGGAGATAGATCCTCCCCGATCAGCGGGTTGGGATGATGACGCATGATGGGTAGCAACTCGCACGTTTCAAAAAGTTCAAAGATTCAAGACTTTCAAGCAACTGGAGGAAAAAGAGGGGAGATAGATCCGGTTGTGACGCTGCAGACAGACCTGCACAGGTGGTGGAGCCAACAGGACTTGCCAGCAGGATCCACTCCCCCTCAAAATCCCAGCATTACCGGATCAGATCGTAGGAAATGTCCGTTTTGCCAGGAATGTTGCTGTTGCGATCCAACTCATCCAGGATGGTGTTGACAATCCAGTTGAGCAGGTTGAGCGCGCCTTCATAGCCAAGGGTGGCATAGCGGTGCAGGTGGTGCCGATCGAAGATGGGGTAACCGATCCGGACCAGAGGTGTCTTGGTATCGCGCCACAGGTATTTGCCGTAGGAGTTGCCGATCAGCAGATCTACGGGTTCGGTGAACATGAGGGAGCGGAGATGCCAGAGATCTTTGCCGCCCCAGACAGTTGCACCTTGGCCGTGGGGGCTAGAGGCTAACAGGGCTTTGGCTTCAGCTTCAAATTCGTCGTTCGAGTTGGTCACCACAATGTGAACCGGCTCCATCCCTAGCTCCAGGATAAAGCTGAGCAGACCCATGACCAGATCCGGATCCCCGTAGAGAGCCACTTTCTTGCCATGTAACCAGGCTTGGGAATCCGTGATCGCATCTACCGCACGACCACGCTCGATCTCCAGCTGACGGGGGATCGGCTTGCCAGTCAGTTCCGATAGACCCATCAAGAACTCATCGGTACCCCGGATCCCGACTGGACGGTAGGTAGCGGTCTTCTGTTTCCACTCATTCTGGATGTAATCCCGTACTTTCGGAGTGGAGTAGCGTTGCAGCGCGATCGTGGCCTCACCATTGATCGCATCCCCACCTTCTTCCAGCGTGGTCCGACCCTGGTACATGACAAACTCACCTTCGTTGGGAGAGTCGAATGCATCCGAGTTATCCGCCAGGATTGTATGGGGGATCTCCATCAATTCCAGGATCCGACGCACTTCACGAGGGTTGCCAGTGTAGGTATCAAACCCAGGAATAATGTTGACCTTGCCATTGGTGGCTTCTTGCTTTTTGCCAGCCGACAGGGTATTCAAGATCCCACGCAGCATGTTGTCATACCCCGTGATGTGGGATCCGACAAAGCTGGGCGTGTGAGCGTAAGGAACCGGAACCTCTTGGGGCAGGGCTCCCTCATTCTTGGACGTGTTAATGAACGCGCTCAGGTCATCCCCGATCACCTCAGCCATGCAGGTTGTGCAGACGGCGATCATTTTGGGCTTGTAGAGGGCGTAGGTGTTGCCCAACCCATCGATCATGTTCTTCAAGCCACCAAACACAGCCGCATCCTCAGTCATGGAGGAGGAAACCGCTGAGAAGGGCTCTTTGAAGTGACGGGTCAGGTGAGAACGGAAATAAGCCACACACCCTTGGGATCCATGCACAAAGGGTAATGTGCTTTCAAAACCAGAAGCAGCAAAGATCGCGCCTAGAGGCTGGCAGGCTTTGGCTGGGTTGATCACTGCGACTTGACGAGCAAAATTCTTTTCGCGGTAGTCCCAGCTCTTGGTCCATTCTGAGATTCGGGCGATCTCTTCAGCAGGATAGGCGTCTTCAAACTCACGCTTGCGGGCAAATAGCTCTTGGTATTCCGGATCTTGGAACAGGCGGGCGTGGTCTTTAATCTGATCGATACTCTGAGGCATGAGAACTGATCTCCAGATGATAAGTCTTCAAAGGGGGCAGAGGTGGTCGCTTGAAAGGAACTGAAGGACACGGGGGATCCCGCAGGATCCCTCATTCCTACAAGAGGGTTGAAATCGGCGTCCCGCCTCAAGCTTTCCCTGCTTGCTTCCAGGGGGCTTTGACCAGATCCCAGGTGGGGCTGTTCAGGGCTAGATCCATGTCGCGGGCGAAGATGGCGAATCCGTCGTAGCCGTGGTAAGGACCGGAGTAATCCCAGGAGTGCATCTGGCGGAAGGGAAGAGCCATTTTCTGGAAGACGTATTTCTCTTTGATCCCAGAGGCAACCAGATCGACATCCAGTTTCTTGGCGAATTCTTCAAACTCGTAGCCGGTGACATCGTCGTAGATCACCGTACCATGATCGGTGTACTCGGTGGTGCGCTTGTAGTCGTCGTTGTGGCCGAATTCATAGCCTGTGCCGACGACGTTCATACCGAGATCTTGGAAGGCAGGGATCACGTGACGGGGACGCAGACCACCCACCATCATCAACACTTTCTTGCCTTCTAAACGAGGCCGATACTTGGCAACCACTTCATCCATCACCGACTGATACTTGGCGATCACGGCTTCAGCGTTGGCCTGGATTTTTTCGTCAAAGTGAGACGCGATCTTGCGGAGTGAGTAGGCGATCTGGGTGGGGCCAAAGAAATTGAACTCTTCCCAGGGTAGGCCGTATTTTTCCTCCATGTGACGGCAGATGTAGTTCATGGAACGGTAGCAGTGGATCAAGTTCAGCTTGACTCTGGGGGTGAGCATGGCTTCGTTCATGGTGCCATCCCCGGAGAACTGAACCACAACCCGGAGACCGAGTTCTTCCAGCAACAAGCGAGAAGACCAGGCATCTCCACCAATGTTATAGTCTCCGATCACGGCGACATCGTAGGGAGTAGGTTCAAATCCACCGAGCTCTTCGTTCGACAGCTTATCGGAGTTGGGGAAGACCCAGTCACGAACCGTGTCGTTGGCAATGTGGTGACCCAGCGATTGAGAAACACCCCGGAAGCCTTCACAGCGCACTGGGATCACAGGCTTCTTGATGTCTTTCGCTTTCTGGCGAGCCACAGCTTCAATATCATCCCCGATCAGTCCAATCGGACACTCTGACTCGATCGTGACGCCTCTGTTGAGGGGGAAGAGGCTTTCCAGTTCGTCGATCAGGACCGCCAGCTTTTTGTCACCCCCAAACACAATGTCACGCTCTTGGAAGTCAGAGGTGAACTGCATGGTGCCATAGGTATCAACCCCAGTGACGCCTACGTAGTAGTTACGCCGACCGGACCAGGAGTAATACCCGCACCCTACCGGACCATGGCTCAAGTGGATCATGTCCTTGATCGGACCCCAAACCACCCCTTTGGCTCCAGCGAAGGCGCACCCACGGGTGGTCATGACGCCAGGGATCGATTTGATGTTGGACTTGACTCCGCAGTCAGACTTGCCTTCTTCGTAGACATTCAGGTGTTTCTTGCGCTTTTTGGCGGCCTTCTCAGGATAGGCTTCGAGGACTTCCTCGATCATCGCCTTCTGATACTCAACCGATGATTGAACGGGTGCCGTCTTGTCTTCTGTGTAGGTCATGATGATCCTCTCATGTAGGGAGCGGGCGGGGGTGAATAGGCGATCCATCCCCCAACAGTGCAGGTGGAGTCTGGCCTTGGATCCCATTAAGCTTCAAGCGATCAAAACGGATTCAGGATTGAGATCATTAGGGATCGGGAGGGAGATCCGGTTGAAGTGATCGCTTGAAGCGATTGAGATCAGGGGCTAGACACATCAGTGAGCTCATTCAGCTCAACGAATTCACCAGGGGGTTAAACCGGAGCCACTTCTTTCTCCGATTTGCCAACCAGGTGCGCAAACTCTTTGTCATCACCCAGGATGCCGAATTCAACTAACAGAGATTCCAACTCGTCCATCGAGATCGGTGTGGGGATCGTGTGCTTGTCATTCTCCTTGATCTTCTTGGCCAAGGCCCGATACTCATTGGCCTGGTTGCATTCGGGAGAGTAGTCGATCACGGTCATGCGGCGCAATTCAGCGTGTTGCACCACATTGTCGCGGGGTACAAAGTGGATCATTTGGGTGTTGAGCTTCTCAGCCAGGGCTTCAATCAGTTCAATCTCCTGATCAACTTTGCGGCTGTTGCAGATCAAACCACCGAGACGAACACCGCCGGAGTGGGCATATTTCAGGACACCACGAGCAATGTTGTTAGCCGCATACATGGCCATCATTTCGCCGGAGGTGACAATGTAGATCTCTTGAGCTTTGCCTTCCCGGATCGGCATGGCAAATCCACCGCAAACCACGTCACCCAACACGTCGTAGCTGACAAAGTCGAGATCTTCGTAGGCACCGTTCTCTTCCAGGAAGTTGATCGCGGTGATGATGCCTCGACCTGCACAGCCAACTCCAGGTTCAGGACCACCAGACTCAACGCAACGAACGCCATTGGGAGCCGTGATCAAGACTTCTTCCAGTTCCAGATCTTCAACTGCGCCCCGCTCAGCGGCCAAGTGCAGGATCGTGGTTTGAGCTTTCATACGCAACATTAAGCGGGTGGAATCTGCTTTTGGATCGCAACCTACGATCATGATCCGCTCACCCATTTCGGCCAATGCTGCGATGGTGTTCTGAGATGTGGTGGATTTGCCGATACCACCTTTGCCGTAAAATGCGATTTGTCGCATGATGTGTTGATCTCCTTTCGATCTGCTTCAAAATCTCAATCGTGTGTCATAGACGGAGGCCAGAGGCATGGGGCCAGAAGCCTGATCAGGAATGGATCCGATAGGGGAGGGATCCAAAAGCCGAGACGAGGCGGAGCCCGTTCGGATGTATAGCGTGAGAATGTGTCCGTCATCTTGAGTACCTTTTGAATGGGTTGCTTCGGTGTCTTCAGT
>CAZONZ010000008.1:0-15609 GCA_964581005.1 uncultured bacterium | reverse complement strand
CCAGTGTCTTCCAGTGTCTTCCAGTGTCTTCGCTGTGATCCTAAGATCTAGACGGATTCAACAATGAGGCTGGGGAGGACTCGATCCCGTAAGCGTGCTTCGATCGCCGTTTTGAGGGTGGCGGTACTGGAAGGACAGGATCCACATGCGCCTTTCAAATAGACTTGAACATGATCCCCCTCCACGTCGTATAGCTCCACATCTCCACCATCAGCGATCAACACGGGTCGGACTTCTTCATCGATCACCTGCTGGATTAGGGCGATCTTTTGCACCGTGGTTAACCGACGTGGGGCCTCCGGTTGTGAGGATGGGGTCGTCAGTGAGGGAGTGGGAAGGACAACAGGGATCTCAATCTCAGGATCGTGAGGATCTGCAGGCGCTGAGGGATCAGGGGAAGCAATGGTTGAAGGGGGGGCGGGTGGGGATCCCTTAGCTGCCAGGTCTTGCTGCACTTCCTCGATCGCATCCTCAATGGCAACTAAACAGGATCCACAGCCACCGCCTGCTTTCACATAGTTGGTCACCTGCTCAGGTGTCGTGAGATGGTTCTCTTGAATGACGCGCTGGATCCGGGTTTTGGTGATCCCAAAGCAACTGCAGACGAGAGCACCTTCATCCTCATCGTGGGTCTCGATCGGAATGCCTCGGTAGTTGAAGATCGCCGCTTCCAAGGCTTCCTGACCCATCACCGAACAGTGCATCTTGGCTTCCGGCAATCCCCCAAGATAGGTGGCAATCTCTTGATTCGAGATCTTCAGGGCTTGATCCAGGCTTAATCCCTTGATCATCTCCGTCAGAGCTGAAGAAGAGGCGATCGCGCTGGTACATCCAAAGGTTTGAAACCGGGCATCCAGGATCTGATCGGAGGCAACCTCGATCTTGAGATGGAGCCGCAGAGCATCCCCACAGGCAATACTACCGACTTCTCCGGTTGAGATCTGGATCCCTGCTTCACCTAGATTTTCAATCACACCCTGGTTGCGGGGATGGTAGAAGAGCTCTAGTACTTTCTCGCTGTAGTCCCACATGGCTGGATCCTTCGTGCGTAGAGGTGATCACGGTCAATTGGTCAAGGCAAATGCTGAATCTGAACAATAGGCTCAAGAACTAATTGGCTATTAAAACCTTGGCAGGAGCAGGATCATGAGCTTGATCTCGACTCTGTAGCCAACCAGCGTCATCGCTGTTGAAGGGAGAGATCGCTCGCAATTTCGCCACCACGTTCGGCATGATCGACAGGACTCGTTCAATTTCTAGCTGAGTGGTGTAGCGAGACAAGCTGAACCTGATCGATCCGTGCAAGATCGTGTAGGGCAGTCCCATGGCTTGGAGAACATGCGAGGGTTCTAGGGATCCAGAGGTGCAGGCAGAACCGGATGAGGCACAGATCCCGTATTGATCCAACCAGTAGAGGATCGCTTCTCCTTCAATGTATTTGAAGCCGATGTTGGTGGTGTTGGGGAGACGAGGGCTGCCGCCGCCGTTCACTTCACAGTCCGTAATGGCAGCTAGGAGTCCTTGTTCCAACCGATCCCGGAGATGACGTTCCCGATCCAAATGAGTCAGATGCTCCTGGGCTAGCTCCGCAGCCTTACCGAGGGCAACGATCCCTGGCACATTGTGGGTTCCGGCTCGACGATTGCGCTCCTGGTGTCCTCCGATCAAGAAAGGACGGAAACGAACCCCACGCCGAACGTAGAGAGCTCCAATCCCTTTGGGCGCGTGTAACTTGTGCCCCGAAAGCGTCAGGAGATCAATTTGGTTTGCATCCAGATCCAGAGGCACTTTACCCACGGCTTGCACCGCATCTACATGGAAGAGAGCGCCAGCAGCTTTGGCCAGAGATCCAATCTCCTTCAAGGGGAAGAGTACTCCTGTCTCATTATTGGCTGCCATGGTCGAGATCAGCGCTGTATCTCCTGTCAGAGCAGCTTCTAGCTCCATCAGATCAATCTGACCTTGCCGATCAACCGACAGATACGTAACGGTGTAGCCTTGTTTCTCCAAGTGCTTACACACATTCAAAACAGCAGGGTGTTCAACCTGGGTCGTGATCAGATGTCGTTTGTCTGGTTGAGCTTTGATCGCGGCCTGGATTGCGGCATTGTTGCCTTCTGTGCCACAGCTGGTAAACACAACTTCGGTGGGATCGGCTCCTAAGAGCGCTGCCACGTGCTCACGGGCCTGTTGAACAGCTTGACCCACTTGGCCACCAAAGGAGTGCATCGAAGACGGGTTGCCGTAGGCCGTTGTCAGATAGGGGAGCATGGCGTCTACAACTGCCGGATCCACAGCGGTTGTGGCATTGTTGTCGAGATAGATCACAGGTTTCATGCTGACCTCTGGCGTAGTGGCTGTTCAGGTGAAGGGAAATGAGTTGATCGATCCGGATCCGATGATGGGATGGGGTTCAGGTGATCAAGTCGATCGGAAGGGGTCTTGGCGTGAACTTGATGCTGCTAGAGCGAAAAGACTGGGATCGATCGGCTCTGGGTTAAACAGCAACGTGATCATTCTTAGGGTTGTGATCAAGCTGTTCGTTGGTTAGCCAGGTTTGGTAGAACTTCAGGGCCACCGTTTCAATCACATCGTAGGCCTCGACCACTTCGATCCCCGCTTGCCGCAGCTTTTTCTGAGGACAATCCCCGATCCGGGAAACCAACACAGCTTTGCAATCGGAAAGAGATTGAACAATTTGATCCAGATTGGTGTCCTCACCTTCACCGCCGTGACAATACTGATCGACTTTGCGGTGACTGACAAAACGGGCCTCAGCTGCATCAACTTCGTAGATCAAAAACTCTGTCGCATGGCCAAAGTGGCGATTGACAAGTCCGCCGCCCTTTGTGGCTGCTGCAACCAGGATCTTGGGGCTCTCCGGCTTGAACGGGGATCCTTGAGGATTGGCTTTCGCCGCTTTCAATTCCTGCTTGAATTTCTCGATCCCGGCCTGAACCTGTTGACGTTTCTCCAGATCGTACTCTGGATCCATGGTCATGATCTTGTCTTTGGTGAACTCTTGGCTCCGATCTTCACCCAGCAGACCCACAGCATCAGCCCGACACTGACGGCAATGCCGCATCATTTTCATATTGCCGGAACACTGATCCTGAACACTCTTGAGTTCTTTGGGCGTGGGGCCTCGTTGACCATTCAAGCCAAAGTAGGTTCCGTGTTCAGGCGCAGAGATCAGGGGCATAATGTTGTGCAAAAATGCGCCCTTGGATTGGATCACCTGGTTGACTTCCGCGAGATGTTCATCATTGATCCCTGGGATCATCACGGAGTTAACTTTACAAAGGATATCAGCTTCCTGCAGAGCTTGCAAGCTTTCCATCTGTCGTTCATGCAGGATCCGAGCTGCTTCGATCCCCGTCCAACGCTTGCGCTGCCACCGGATCCAAGGATAAATTCGGGTACCAATTTCTGGATCGACCATGTTGATTGTCAGGGTGACATGATCAATGTTGAGCTGCTTGATCCGATCAATGTACTCCGGCAACATCAACCCATTGGAGGAGAGGCATAGCTTGATATCCGGTGCTTTTTCGGCCACCAGTTCAAATGTGCGGAAGGTTTGTTTGGGGTTCGCCAACGGATCTCCAGGTCCAGCGATCCCCATGACAGTCATCTGCGGAATCTTGCCAGCGATCACGAGTGCTTTGTGAGCGGCTTCTTCCGGTGTGAGGACTTCGCTGACCACCCCAGGACGACTTTCATTGGCACAATCGTACTTGCGATTGCAGTAGTGGCACTGAATATTGCAGGCAGGTGCAACGGCAACATGCATCCGGGCGTAGTGATGGTGAGCGTCTTCACTGTAGCAAGGATGATTCTCGATCCGTTTCCGTAGCTTCTCATCAATCACAGCTTCGGTTGAGCTACCACAGCTGGAGGAAGCGCAACCCTTAAGAGCGGTTGACGTGGGGGGACGAGTGGACACATGGGGGGTAGCGAGAGGGGGAGTCATGGAATTTTCGGGGGGTAGGGCTGCGTTAGGGTGTTTATAGCAGCAGCCTCTGGAGCCGATCGGACGTGAGCCCCGAATCTAAACTTATTAACGTTATTAACCACCCACTCACAGACTAGATCCCTGACCAGAACCGCTTTTAAGAAAAATCATGGTCTTAGGGTTCGAGAATTTAGTGGCTAAGGATCTTGACTTTATTGCCACTCAAGCGGGATATCATGTACTCACCAAAAACCAAGGCTCTCACTGTCATTCACGTCGATTGAGGCAGTTCTAAACAAGCGATTTGAGTACCTTCCCTTGTACTCAACTCCATCTTTTCTGTTGATCAACCTACCCCTGAGATGTGCAACCCCTACCCTCACAGAGTTTTGAGCAATTACCCCTCCCTCAACAGCTAACCTCCTCTCCCTAGAACCTCTGCGGGCTTTCTTCGGAAATCGAGATTCTGTATCTAAAATAGCATTTTTCTTGGGAAATTGACGGTATGCAGAAAGTTTTTATCTTTAGCGAGCTAGAATAAGAATCAAATGTTCATAGGAAACGATCTGAGACTATCATAGGTTACTCGTGAGTACAACCTGATCAGACAAAATCCCAGTAAAAATCTGTCCAATTCCTGAGTGGAACTGGGCTTGGGTTGAGTACACGAATCACTTGTGCCCTGCTTAAGAAATACTCGATCCTGATCCCAGAAATACCTGTTCCCCTACCCCCAAACTTTTTTGGATCCCTGCAGGCACCTGAATCTGAGCCGTTGAGTTCAGAACCAATGGTTTTAATCATCCTGATCCGGGCGTACCTCAAGGCGGCTAAGAGCTACAGCTGATATAAGCAATAGAACACTTCCTGCACTTCCCCTCATCCCTATCGTCACGGTGCCGCCTTAGCCCAGATGCTTCTATTGGCCCGTCCCCCCAATCGCCTACCCCTCCCCTGAGATTTCCATCATGAGTATTTCCACCACCTGCAAAAGCCACGATCCCCCCAGCACGTTGATCCCTGGGCCACCTACGCAATGGCCTGATCGTCCAGCCCCCGGATGGGATCCTTCCCTTGTGCTCTCCACATCCCAGATCACACCTCAGCTCTCAACGCAGCCCTCCGATCCTCCATCGTCTCTGGTGCAATTGCTGCAATTCCTACGTGATGAGCTAGCCATCTCTGAAGCCGCGATCAAGATTGCCTTGAAATGTTGTCAGCGTGAAGTTGGACCTCTACCGATGATCCTCTGGCAATACGGACTGATTAGCCTGGACCAATTGCGGCAAATTATTGACTGGCGAGCAGGATCTGCAATGATCAATGCCCGGAGCTGAACACGATTTAGGAAACTCTTTTTGTCAGGATCGGAATCACCATGAGCATGACGCAAGCAAAAGTCGCAGAGCTATTGAGTGAAAAAGCCTGCGAACATAACCACAAAAAGGATGGATCGCACAAGAATAAGGCTTGTGTGCAACAGGCCAAGCCCGGAGCAGCTCAGGGTGGTTGTGCCTTTGATGGAGCCATGATCACTCTCGTTCCAATCACGGATGCTGCTCATCTGGTGCATGGTCCGATCGCTTGTGCAGGCAATTCATGGGGTACACGTGGCAGTTTGTCGTCAGGATCAGAGCTTTACAAGCTAGGATTCACCACCGATCTGAGTGAGAATGACATCATTTTTGGCGGTGAGAAAAAACTGGCGAGCGCGATCGTTGAACTGCGAGATCGGTTCCAGCCTGCCGCTATTTTTATCTATGTAACTTGTGTTACAGCTCTGATCGGGGATGATGTTGACGCGGTTTGCGAATCGGCCTCTCGTGAGCTTGGGATCCCTGTGGTGCCCGTCAGTGGACCAGGGTTTGTCGGTAGCAAAAATCTTGGCAATCGGATCGCGGGAGAAGCCTTGTTAGCCTCTGTGATCGGTACAGCTGAACCTGACTTCACCACTCCTTACGACATCAATCTGATTGGGGAGTACAACATTGCTGGTGAGCTCTGGAATGTGTTGCCTTTGCTGGAACACGTTGGAATCCGAGTTCTCGCCAAGATCACAGGAGATAGCCGTTATCAGGAAATCTGCACTGCTCATCGAGCCAAGCTTAACGTCATGATCTGCTCTAAGGCTCTGATCAACGTTGCCCGAACTATGCAGGAGCGCTACGGGATCCCTTACGTTGAGGAGTCCTTCTACGGGATCGCCGATATGAACCGTTGCTTACGGAACATTGCTGCAGCATTAGGTGATCCAGCTCTGCAAGAACGAGTTGAAGCCCTGATCGCTGTTGAAACCGCTGCTTTAGATCAGGCATTAGCTCCCTATCGGGCTCGACTGCACGGGAAGCGAGTGGTGTTGTATACCGGAGGCGTCAAGAGTTGGTCGATCATTTCCGCCGCCAAGGATCTGGGGATCGAAGTCGTCGCCACCAGCACCCGCAAGAGCACTGAAGAGGATAAAGCCCGAATCCGTGATCTCTTGGGAGCAGATGGGATCATGATGGAGAAAGGGGGACCGGATGAGTTACGTCGGGTGGTCCAGGAAACCCAGGCGGACATGTTGATCGCGGGTGGTCGCAACCAGTACACCGCATTGAAGGCCCGGATCCCCTTTTTAGATATCAACCAAGAACGCCATCATCCCTACGCAGGCTACAAGGGTCTAGTGAACATGGCTCGTGAGTTAGACGAAGCTCTGCACAGTCCTATCTGGGAACAGATCCGCTCCCCTGCGCCTTGGGATCCCACTTGAGATCCCACTTGAGATCCCACTTGAGATCCCAATTGATCCAGATGGATCCCTGCCGAAGCTGCAGATTCTGATCGAAAGCAATGCCTGAGATACCTAGAGAAACTAGAGATGACTTGAGGAACTCCTAATGGCCACCCTTTCCACCCATCGCAACGCACTTAGTATCAATCCCCTTAAACTCAGCCAGCCCTTAGGAGCCTCCCTCGCCTTTCTAGGCATCCAAGGCAGCATCCCCCTATTTCACGGATCCCAGGGCTGCACCGCGTTTGCCAAAGTGATCCTGGTGCGCCATTTCCGGGAAGCGATCCCCATGAGCACCACCGCCATGAGTGAAGTCAACACGATCCTGGGTGGCGACGACAACATTGAGACCGCGATCCTAACCCTGGTTGAAAAAGCCAAGCCAGAGATCATTGGCCTCCTAACAACCGGACTCACAGAAACACGCGGGGATGACATGATCGGGATCCTACAGCGGATCCGTAGCCGCCATCCTCAACTGGACGAGCTCCCGATCGTCTTGGTATCAGCTCCCGATTTCAGAGGATCACTTCAAGATGGATTTGCTGCTGCCGTTGAAAGTCTGGTCCAAACGATCCCACACGAGATCTCGACTCAATCGACCTCTTCCTCAACTCGCCCAGATCAGATCACCATCCTGGCCAGTGCTGCCTTCACACCTGGGGATCTGCAAGAGATCAAAGATATCGTCTCTGCCTTTGGGTTGATTCCTATCGTTGTTCCAGATCTATCTCGATCGTTAGACGGTCACCTAGCGGAAACCCGAATGGCAACATCTGCAGGGGGCACAACGATCCAGGAGCTCCGATCTTTAAGTCAATCAAGCTTCACACTAGCCCTAGGTCAGAGTATGCAAACGGCAGCTCAGATCTTAGAGGCTCAATTTGGGACTCCCTACGAAGTATTTGGCCGACTGACTGGATTAGGTGTGGTCGATGATCTGCTCATGAAGTTAGCGCAACTGAGTGGATCCCCAGTACCGGATCGATATCGACATCAGCGACGCCAATTACAAGATGCCATGTTGGACACCCATTTCTATCTAGGTGGCAAGCGAGTGGCTCTGGCCTTGGAACCCGATCTGCTCTCAGCCTTGGCTTGGTGGCTGGATTCGATGGGGGCTCAGATCCATGCAGCTGTGACGACGACTCGATCCCCTTTGCTAGAGCAGCTTCCGGTTGAGTCGGTCACGATCGGGGATCTGGGTGACTTTGAAGCTCTGGCGGCTGGGGCTGATCTATTAATCGGCAACTCTCATGTGGCTCCGATCGCTCGGCGTTTGGGGATCCCGTTATACCGTCAGGGGATGCCGATTGTGGATCGCTTAGGGAATGGCTTCTTCACCAAAGTGGGGTACCGAGGCACGATGCAGTTGCTGTTTGACATCGGCAATCTGTTGCTGGAGCAGGAGGAAGCCCACGTCCACCATGCTGATCCCGGCCTGGTTCATGCCGCTAGCCCTTAGGCGAATCGCTCGTTTCTTCAGGATCTTCAGAATCCTCAGATTCTCTGGATCCTCAAGGTTCTCAAGAGCTTCCCCCACCTGCAAGTCTTTGGGATCCACTCGATCATCTACTAGCCAGCACCTCTAGAGCTTGAGGATCCCCAGACTCCCGTATCATCGGATTTCCCAACTTCCTGGATCCCTATCGCTGATGTCGATGTACGTTTGAAGGAGATCTCACCATGAAAATTGCTTTTGCCACTGACGATCAGGTTCATGTCAACGCTCACTTTGGTTGGGCCAGCCAGATCATGGTCTATGACGTTTCCGATACGGGGTATGAGTTTCTGGAAACCCTCACCTTTGCAGGAGATTTGAAAGAGGACGGCAATGAAGACAAGTTAGTCCCCAAGTTAAAGGCTCTGGCGGACTGCACGATCGTCTACGTTGCCGCGATCGGAGGTGGGGCCGCAGCTCGTCTAATCAACCGCAACATTACCCCGATCAAGTCGATTGACGAAGAGCCGATCGAGCTACTGTTGCAACGGTTCGTCAAAACCTTGCAGGGAACCCCACCCCCCTGGTTACGGAAAGCCCTGCGAGCCACCCCCAAACCGATCGATCCAGAGGCTGAAGCCCTGGCCAACGTCTAAGTTTTTAAATAGGAGGTTAGATCATGAGTTCTTCAAACGGGGTGATGCAGCTGGAGGTGCTAGACACTGATCAAGCCGCCCTCGAAGCCCCAATCTTGCAGGAACTGGTTCGGCAAGTTCGATCCCAAGATCCCTACGGAGTTTACCGGAGCTGGTCGGATGCCTTGGTGTTGAAACCCTTCATTGTCGCGAAGGAGCAAAAGCGTGAGATCTCGATGGAAGGGCCTGTGGATCCCGTGACCTTAGGCCGGATTGTATTGTTCTATCGGGCGATTGCAGGTCGGATCGAGCAAGAAACAGGTCAGTTGGCCCAAGTGGCAGTGGATCTAAACTCCGAAGGCTTTGGTTGGGCTTTAGTCTTCTGTGGTCGCTTACTCGTGGCTCGCCGGACACTACGGGATACCCATCGGTTTGGCTTTCCATCCTTCACCAAGATGGCTGCAGAAGGGGAAAAGATCGTCCAAGCCGGATCGCAGCTAGCCCAGACCTATCCCGAAGTCTGCAAGCTGTAACCCGTATTGGATCACCCTGATCCGTTTTGAGATCCCCTGTATCACCAGAGACGATTGGGAGGCGATCATTCCTATGGTTCAAGCAACCTCTCCAGTAGCTGAGCAAGAGGCTGAGGAGCTGGATATCGATCAGTTGAAAGTCCAAATCAAGCGACTCAATAGCAAAGCAGGCCAACTCAAAATGGATCTGCATGATCTGGCTGAAGGTCTGCCTACGGACTATGAAAAACTCATAGATCTGGCGGGCGAGACCTACGCCGTTTACCAGCGACTGCACACCCTCAAGCAAACTTTGAAACAACGGGAGCAAGGATCATGAATGGACCGACCAGCCCAGCTACAACACCATCCCTGAGCTGGGATGAGTTCAACCGCTTGAGGGATGCGGAGGAATACTTTGATTTCTTCGGACTGACCTACGATCCAGCGGTGGTGAATGTCAATCGACTGCATATTCTGCGCAAATTCTCGCAATTGATGCAAGCGATCGATGCAGAAGCACCTAATCTGGATCCGGTAGAACGGTTGCCCCGCTATCAGCAAGCCCTGCTGGAAGCCTACGAAGTGTTTCTCAGCTCTAACTCCCGCGAGCAAAAGCTGTTCAAAGTCTTTCATCAGAAGCCCGACAACGTGGTTCTGGTGTCAGAGATCACCGGCGAGTAAACCCGATCCAGCTAATCCAAGTTTGATCATGCTTTGATCATGCTTTGATCATGCTTTGATCATGCTTTGATCAGGGTCGAATCGCTATCTGATCATGGAAGGAGGATCCCTTGGTACTCTTGACCCCGACTGAACTGGAACGCTACCGCCGCCAGATCATGCTACCTGGTTTTGGGGAAGCGGCTCAGCGAAAACTCAAATCCACCACAGCCCTGGTCACCGGAGTGGGGGGGTTGGGTGGAACAGCGGCTCTCTATCTGGCCGTAGCTGGGATCGGGCGATTGATCCTGGTGCGTGGGGGCGAACTCCTCCTCGATGATCTGAATCGGCAAGTGTTGATGACACACGATTGGGTTGGACAACCACGAGTGTTCAAAGCTCAGCAGACGCTCCGCGCCATCAATCCAGATGTTGAAATTGAAGCGATCTGTGAGTATGTAAACGCTGAGAATGTTGACTCCCTAGCCCAACAGGCAGATATTGCCCTGGACTGTGCCCACAACTTTGACGAACGGGATCTGTTGAATGCGGCCTGTGTTCGTTGGCGCAAACCGATGATCGAAGCCGCGATGAATGGGATGGAAGCCTACTTGACCACGATCATTCCCAGAGAAACCCCCTGTCTAAGCTGTCTCTTTCCGGAAAAACCGGACTGGGATCGCTGGGGCTTTGGGGTGCTGGGAGCCGTATCGGGGACATTGGCCTGTATGACGGCTCTGGAAGCGATCAAGTTGCTCACAGGGTTGGGTGAGCCGTTGCGATCTTACTTGCTGACGATGGATCTAGCTCGGATGGAGTTTGCCAAGCGCCATACCTACCGGGAACCTGAGTGTCCAGTCTGTGGATCGCAAGCAGCTAGTCAGGGGGCTGATCCGGAGACAACTCCTGCGAGTGATCACGCAGTTCAGGTTCCAGCGGTGGGTTAAATCCTCAGCTCTGATCGGTGGTGTTCAGGATCGCCTCCAAGTTTTCACTCTCTCACTCCTTTTCTGGATTTCAGACAAACGCTCAATGAGGAGATTTGATTCATGGTTGCAACGTATCAAGTCCACTTGATCAACAAAAAGCGCAAAATTGACACCGTGATCAGTGTTGATGAGAACACCACGATCCTCGATGCCGCAGAAGACAACGATCTGGATCTCCCTTCTTCCTGTCGATCCGGGGGCTGCTCCTCCTGCGTAGGAAAGCTGGTTGAAGGCGAGATCGATCAGTCTGAACAAAACTTCCTCGATCCGGACCAAATTGCTAAAGGATTTGTGCTCCTTTGTGTGACCTATCCTCGCTCAGATTGCACGGTCAAGACTCATCAGGAAGCTTATTTAGTTTGAGTTGAGGATCTGGGGATTTCTTCATCATTGGGCCAAGAGGAGATCAATCATTTGACCTGCTTGCGGCCACATTCTGAACGTCCCTTGATCTCGTTCTAGTTGATGATTTGCATTTGATCTTGGCCATTTTTTGGCTCATTGGTTCTGTCTCTCACATGGAAAAAGGAGAATGATCTCATGGCTTACGTATCTGCTCTAACCCGTGGTGGCGCATCTTGGATCCCTCAGTTTATTCAAGATCTCGATATCACTCGTTGTTTGGGGTGTGGTCGGTGTTTGAAAGCTTGTGGGCGGGGTGTGCTGGCGCTGCGAGCTTTGAATGAAGAGGGCGAGTTTGTAGACGATGAAGATGATGATGAAGTTGAGCGCAAGGTGATGACGATTGCCAGCGGGGATCTCTGCATCGGTTGTGAAGCTTGTGCGCGGGTCTGCTCGAAGAAATGCTTTACCCATACTCCAGCTCTGGCAGTCTAGATCCGATGAGATCCGACTAGAGTCTGGGTTTTGCCTTCAGGTCTTAAGAGGATCAGGAGTTCCTCAGACTCGGACTGATTTTGCGGCTACGGTACAGATGAGTTCTTGCCTGAGAACCATGTCAAGGAGGGTTAAACGTTATGAACCAGCGGGAGTACGATCTGGGAACGATCTTGAAGGCGGCTGAGGACCACAGTCGAGCTCATGATAGCTATCCCACCCTTTGCGATATTCAAAAGAAGACGGGATTTAGCCCAGAGCGAATCGTTGAGGCATTGGAGTATCAACCCAAGCCGTTGGGGTGGCATTTGGAAACGCTGCAAGAATGTGTTTCGCCTCCCTGCCAAAGTCTCGACAACAATCAGTTTGTGGTGAGTGGCACGCGCCGTTGTGTGTTGGTGATCAACCGGGTCCACTACGATCACCCTCAAGACACCCAACCCGAACCTGTGCTTCAGGACTAACGATCTCTTCCCCACTACCGCACTGAGGGCGAGGGAGTCATTCACGACTCACCTTGGGTTAACAATCTCAGATCACCCATCTCAGATCAATGAATGAGGGCTCACCGATCTTGTGTCATCTGACGCAATGAGGATCGGTGAGCTACAGGTTTGGACTCCGGTTCAGATCTGCAAGCTGTGTCAGTGAACCAAGAATCTCCACACCTTTAGACCGGGAAATCTCAAATCATGAGTCAGCAGAATACGCCCTTCTTGCGCAGCCCAATCTAAAACAGTTGGATCGTCTTTGCCTGATAACCCAACATCTTGTACACGAACATCTTGTCCTCCCTTCAGCCCTAGTTCAGGAACCGTTCCTGATCTCCAGATCCCAATCAAAACTCAAGATCATGTGATCACCGTAGGCTGCTCTCGACCTGTACGAGTCCGGATCTGGGCCACTTCATCCGCGATCGCAATATAGTCAGCCAGTGCCACTTGTGGATCACGATGATGCTGACTCGGATCGGGCTCATAACTCTCTAAGTACAATCGCAACGTTGCCCCTTTGGTCCCCGTCCCCGATAACCGAAAGACGATCCGTGATCCATCGGTAAACCCAATCCGGATCCCTTGGTTCTGACTAAAACTGTGATCGATCGGATCGGTGTAGCTAAAGTCATCAGCATAGGCAACTTCATGACCTTTGAACGATTGACCCACCAACTCTGGCAAACGCTGACGCAGATCCTGGATCAATCCCTGAGCTGGCTCCGTTTCCAACTCTTCGTAGTCATGGCGCGAGTACACATTTCGACCGTAGGTTTGCCAGTGAGCCCGGACGATCTGTTCAACAGACTCCTGCCGCGCAGCCACAATATTCAACCAAAACAACACCGCCCACAGTCCATCTTTCTCCCGCACATGGTTAGATCCGGTCCCAAAACTTTCTTCCCCGCAAAGGGTTGCCCGTCCAGCATCCAGCAAATTCCCAAAGAATTTCCATCCCGTTGGCGTTTCAAAGCACTCGATCCCTAACGTGGCGGCCACCCGATCGGCGGCTTGGCTGGTCGGCATCGATCGAGCGATCCCGGCTAAACCAGCTCGATATCCCGGCACTAAATGCGCATTCGCAGCCAGCACCGCCAAACTATCACTTGGAGTTACAAAGAAATGCCGTCCCAGGATCATGTTGCGATCACCGTCCCCATCCGATGCCGCACCAAAATCAGGAGCATCCGATCCAAATAAAATCTCGACGAGATCATGGGCATACACCAGATTCGGATCGGGGTGACCACCGCCAAAATCGGGCAGAGGTTGACCATTCATAACGGTGCCCACTGGAGCTCCCAGACGACCCTCGATCAACGCATGAGCATAGGGGCCTGTGACGGCGTGCATGGCATCAAACACCATCCGGATCTGGCCTGCTGTCAACCGATCCCGGATCTGATCAAAATCAAACAACGACTCCATCAATTCGCCGTAGTCAGCCACAGCATCGATCACCAAGACCTGCATCTCCCCCAGCTGAAACTCCCGGATCGTATCAAGATCCAGATCAAAGGCATTCCAAATCCGGTAGCTATCGATCTGTTGGGTCCGATCGTAAATGGCTGAGGTGATCTTTTCAGGCGCAGGACCACCATTGCTGGTGTTGTACTTGACGCCAAAGTCGCCATCGGGACCGCCGGGGTTATGGCTAGCCGAGAGAATGATCCCCCCAAAGGCTTGATTTTTCCGGATCACACAGGAGGCTGCAGGAGTGGAGAGGATCCCACCTTGTCCGACCAGCACTCGACCAAACCCATTCGCTGCTGCCATTCTCAAGATCACCTGGATCGCTTCACGGTTGTAGTAGCGTCCATCTCCCCCTAGCACCAACGTCTGACCCTCGCGGCCTGTAAGGGTGTCAAAGATCGATTGGATGAAGTTTTCCAGGTAATGGGGTTGTTGGAAGACGCTGACCTGTTTGCGCAGGCCGGAGGTACCCGGTTTCTGGCCAGAGAAAGGAGTCGTGGAGACGGTACGGATAGTCATGATCGCTGTCGTCGTAATCAGATCCGCCTCTATCATAGGGATCTCTGGGATCGTGTGAGCGATCAATCCGAATCAGACTCAGAGGGATCCGATTTAGGGGTTGCCGTTTGTTTAGATCGCATGTAGGTCCGCCACTCCTGGATCAGATTGCCAAGGTTGTGCCGGAACTCTGAGAACCCCAAGCGGCTTCCAGGCTCTGGATCCCAGGATGCTGACAGGACACCGTAGGTAATGCCCAGAACCCCCAACCCAAACAGCAGTAAGGTCTCAATCAGGGTGAAGCTCGTGGGGAGTCTGGCAACATCGTTCACGATCAGGAAATAATTCACCACAAAACTGCCCAACCCCAAAACCGTTGGGATACCGCTAAATAGAAATACCCGCCGGAGCATTCGATCGCTGACCTCAGGCGGGATGTAATTCGATCCTTGAGTTTGCGGTTCTGATCCCTGCCAGATCGAGGCTGGAGAGTTAGATGCAGCAGGATCGGTGTTGGTTGCAGCTGACTCAGGGGCTGACTCAGGGGCTGACTTAGGATTCGATCGCGCTTTGGATTGAGCTGCCTTCGACTGGGATCCTTGCCGCCCTGAACCAGCAGCCTTGAGACGCTTCTTACGGGATTTGCCGGAGTTGCGGTTTGGCATGACAAGCTTCTCAGGATCAGACAAAGGTTAGCAACGCGAGACGGGATCGGGGCTCATGGTGATCAATACGAACAGAACCAACTCACCGAATCTGGAGGGAGACAGTTTATTTACGAATCCGGATATTCAAGCTCTCGGCTAGGGATCGGAAGCGCTCAGGGGAGTGTTTGGCAATGTAGCTGAGCAGTTGTTTCCGCTTACCGATCATCATCATCAAGCCACGGCGGGAGTTATAGTCTTTGGGGTTCTTTTGCAGATGCTGACTGAGCTGCTCGATCCGCTTGGTTAAGATCGCCACTTGCACATCAGCGGAGCCCGTATCGGTCTCGTGAAGTTGGTATTCGGAAATGATCGCTTGTTTGTTGGATTGCAACAGAGCCATAGGGGTGATGGGGGTCGAAGAATGCTGCTTGACGATACTAACACCTCTTTCCCAGGTTTCCCAGTCCGATCGCGGTTGTTACCAATCTCCATGTTTGACTCGATCAAGTCATTCGGTTAAGTTACCCGGATCAAGCATTTGCTGCTTTGGGATGCGTATTCTGACGCTTTGTTGATTGTCGATCAACAACCCTCTCACGAGTTCCCAAATGAGATCACTATAGCAATGGGTACTTTCCTTAAGATCACCCCTTACACGTCAGCCACACTTATGTCACTCTCACATGAAGTTT
>CAZONZ010000007.1:15842-25678 GCA_964581005.1 uncultured bacterium | reverse complement strand
CTTCCGGCCCATTGGGGAGAAAGTTTGTCCGATCCCATTCTCCCAAAATCTGAGCCGCTACCAGCGCAAGCACAGTCTATAGATTCACGTAAAGGGATTAGAGATCTATAGTTGTATAGAGAGTTGCAGGGAAAAAGGTAATGACGTTAGATGAGTTAGAAACGCAAGCATTACAGCTATCCCTTAGCGATCGCTGGCGTTTCGTTCAGTTCTTGTTGAGCTCAATTCGGGAGGAAATACTGGTTTCTAATCGTCCAACTGAACGTGTGAATTCTTTGACGGATTGTGATCCTTGGACTCAAAGCCTCATGGGTGTAGTTCGGTTAGAGGCAGGAGATCCACTAGAGTCCTACATAGATTACTTAGAGAAGAAATACAGTTAGGGCGAACGAGAGTCATTATAGTGCTGAGCGTTGTTCTCTGGTCGGTTGCACTTTCTCTGCTGTTGATCTGTTTCACCCACGGCATATGGTATTGGCTATGGCCATTTGAGATGATTGGAGCAGGCTACCTTTGGTTTGCAGCCTTTACTTTAGTTCTTCTGCTGGCTTTGGTCTTACTCAGATCTCGCCCGCTACGGCGGCACAGCAACCTATCCCAACCGTGATCATGGGAGACTTTAACCTCACCTCATGGTCTCTTTATTTTCGAGACTTTATCATTCATTCAGGATTGCGTAGTGTCAATCTAGGACACGGCCTCAATCCTACCTGGTTCTACAACGATAGTGGCCGATCGCTATCACGCCTTGAACAGTTGAAACAGATTCTAAAAATTCCGATCGACCACATCTTCGTTAGTCAAACTATCAGCGTTGATCAAGTGATTACGCCCTCCTCTGGAGTCTCTGATCATCGGCCAGTGATTGCCAAATTGAGAGTGAGATAGCAGCGGATGCTAAAGTTTCCTCAATTCTCCTCAATTCTTCAATTCTTATTGACCTAGCTCAGAAAATCTAGGAGCAGGCGATTGACCGTTTGGGGAGCCTCTTGTTGAGCCCAGTGACCACAATCAGGGATGTATTCCTTGCGGATCCCATTTGCAAAAAAGCTATCCATGTTATCAGTTAGATCTTTGGTCAACGCAAAATCTTCCTCACCCCAGATCAACAGCGTGGGAGCCATAATCTGGCGCATGGGTTCCAGAAATAAGCTTTGCAGAGTACTGAGGTTAAACAGTTGACGATAATAGTTGATCGCAGACGTTAAAACCTTAGGCTTGGAGAGGGCTGCTTGATAGATCTTGAGATCTTGATTGGTGAAGGCACTCTTACGGATCGAAGTATCTCGAAAAATGCGGTGAACCCACTCACTTAAATTCCACTGTAGGAACCACTCCGGCAAATAGGGAAGCTGAAAAAATAACATATACCAGCTGCGGCCCAATTGATCGAGGTTACTCAAAAATTCACGTCGAAAACAAGCTGGATGAGGCGAATTCAAAACCGCTAATTTCCGGATCTGATCGGGGAAAAACTGAGCCCAATGCCACGCGATCGCTCCCCCCCAATCATGCGCCACCACGGACGCCGTCCGAGCCCCAAAATGATCGAGCAACCCACGGATATCTTCCGTCAACGTATCGAGATCGTAGCCCGTATCTGGCTTATCCGAATCGTTATACCCCCGCATATCCGGCACCACCACCCGAAATCGTTGGGCCAAAACAGGGATCTGATAGCGCCAAGAGTACCAGAATTCCGGAAAACCGTGCAGGAGAATGATCAGATCGCCTTCTCCCTGAGTGACGTAGTGAAGTTGGATCCCATTCGTGCGCGCATAGCCGTGTTGCCAGGAACCAATCTGGGCCATGAGCTTCTGGAACTGCTGATCGACCATTTCTGCCATCAATCATCCGTTACGTGATTTGAGCTACTATTTTAGCGCGCTTGGATCCAGCGCATAGCCCGATTCAGCTCATTGGACGCATCAGACGAGAAGATCGCTAAGATTGGAGGGAATAATTCGGTTCGGTAGGAAGCTTGAGCAAGCATGAGCTTAACTGAGGAACTTTACCAGGCGATTCAGCGGCGGCGCACCTTTGCCATTATCTCTCACCCCGACGCAGGCAAGACAACCCTGACCGAAAAGCTGCTGCTCTACGGCGGAGCGCTCAATCTGGCTGGAGCCGTCAAAGCCAAACGCAATCAACGCCATGCCACCTCAGACTGGATGGAACTCGAACGGCAACGCGGGATCTCGATCACCTCAACGGTCCTGCAATTTAACTACAGCGAACACCAGATCAACCTATTGGACACTCCAGGTCACCAAGACTTCAGTGAAGATACATACCGGACCTTAGCAGCAGCAGACAATGCCGTCATGCTCTTGGATGGAGCCAAAGGGATCGAGCCTCAGACACTCAAGCTGTTTGAAGTGTGTAAACTGCGGCAGCTCCCGATCTTCACCTTCATCAACAAAATGGATCGTCCTAGCCAGGAACCGTTGGCTCTGTTGGACGAGATCGAAGGCACGTTGAAACTCACCCCCTACGCGATGAACTGGCCCATTGGATCGGGGGATCTCTTCAAAGGAGTCTACGATCGGTGTACAGGTGAGATTCATGTGTTTGAACGGCAGGCGCATGGACAAAAAGCAGCCAAACTCAAAGTCGCTCACCTAGGGGATCCGGTGTTGATGGACTGGCTCAGCTCCGATCTTTACTACCAGTTGAAGGAGGAGTTAGAGATCTTAGATGAAGTGAGTCCCCAACTGGATCTAGAGGCTGTTCATCAAGGGATCATGACACCCGTATTTTTTGGTAGTGCTATGACCAACTTTGGTGTGCAGCTGTTCCTCGATACGTTTTTAGATATTGCTCTCACCCCAGGTAAACACGAGAGTACGATCGGCCCCATTGAGCCTGAGGAGCCTAACTTTACCGGATTCGTCTTCAAGTTACAGGCCAACATGGATCCCAAACATCGAGATCGGATCGCGTTTGTGCGCGTCTGTTCGGGAAAATTTGAAAAAGATATGACCGTCCAACATGTTCGTACTGGCAAAGACGTCCGACTGTCGCAGTCCCATAAGCTGTTTGGCCAGGATCGGGAATTTGTTGAAGAAGCTTACCCAGGTGATATTATCGGCTTGATCAATCCTGGCTTATTTACGATTGGCGACACCATTTGCACCGGCAAGCGATCACTTCAGTTTGAAGGGATCCCTAGCTTTTCTCCGGAACACTTTTGCTGGTTACGGAACCCCAATCCCTCAAAATTCAAACCCTTTAACAAAGGGATCCAGCAGCTCAAAGAGGAAGGAGCCGTTCAGGTCCTCTATTCCCAAGATGAGGCTAAGCGAGATCCGATCCTGGCAGCCGTAGGACCCCTCCAGTTTGAAGTCGTTCAGCATCGTTTATTGAGTGAATATAACGTTGAAACGAGGCTAGAGCCCCTCAATTACGCCCTAGCTCGCTGGATCGAGGGGGGTTGGGAAGCGGTGGAACAGATGGGTAATTTGTTTAACGCTGAAGTAGTCAAAGATAGCTGGGATCGCCCGGTATTGCTCTGCAAAAACATCTGGAGCTTGCAGCAGATCCAGGAGCGTCTCCCCAATCTAAAGTTACTGAGCATTGCTCCAGTTTTGACTCTCTGATCGTGAGCAAATCACTCCTTCTGCTTAACTCGTTCTATTGGGATGGGTTTAGAGTTTGATGAGAGTAGTATTATTTGGCCAAGATTTCGTGGATCTTGGTTTATAGTGAGAACTAAGTCTGCAAGCTAGATTCAGATCTCGATGAGTGGTCCTGCTATATGATTTCGGTCATGACTTGATCACAGTCAAGCGAATAAACTCAGTCAAACTTCGATGGGTTGATGGTTTTGAGGTGGTTTATGAATATCAATACCCAAGATCTTGTTGAGCGGCTGCGAGGTAACAATGGTATCACTATTAAAGATCGCTGGTTTCGACTCAAGCTCTATCCAGAATGTTTTATTGGCTCTGATCTGGTTCTATGGCTACGGGCAAACTTAGGGGTTTCTGAGCAGGAAGCCATCGAGATTGGGCAAGTTTTGATTGATCAGGGGTTGATCCATCATGTGGTGGATGAGCATCCTTTTCGCAATACTTACTATTTTTATCGCTTCTATGCGGATGAAGGCAAGCAAAAGTGCCCTCATTGTTTTGAAGTGATCCCATTAAACGCACAAAACTGTCGTTACTGCGGACGAGAACTGCTGATCCGATCGACACGCTCATCAACTTACTTCCAAGAAATCGATCTCAAGCAAGCCATCGATCGGCAGGAATTTCGCTTGCGTTATCAACCGATCGTGTCGCTAGCAACCAACCAGGTGATGGGGTTTGAAGTTTTGGTCCGTTGGCAACATCCAGAACGAGATTTATTACCTCCTTCTGAGTTTATTGCCTTAGCAGAAGAAACAGGTTTAGTCGTTGAAATTGATCAATGGGTGTTGCAGAATGCCTGTCAGCAGATGCAGATCTGGAAACACCAATGGCCTCATTTATGGCCACTGACATTAAGTGCCAATTTATCAGCAGCCCATTTCATTCAGCCGAACTTGGTGGAACGGATCGAGCAATCTCTATCTTCAACAGGTTGGTCACCTGCCCAGCTTAAACTAGAGATCACAGAAAGTGGGGTGATGGAAAATGTGGAATTGGCTGCTGTTAAACTGACCATGCTTCGATCTCTAGGAATCCAGATCTCAGCTGATGATTTTGGCACAGGGTATTCCTCTCTAACCTACTTACATCGCTTTCCGATTACCTCTCTCAAAATTGATCGATCATTTGTGAATGGATTGCCAGACGATGAACCTAGCTTGGAGATCGTTCGAGCTATATTGGCCCTGGCCCATAGCCTGAAACTAGAAGTCACAGCGGAAGGAGTTGAAACACAAGACCAGGTGGCCATGCTTCAGGATCTCGGATGTGAGTATGCTCAAGGATATTATTATCTCAAGCCTGTGGATCGAGACACAGCGACAGCCTTGTTAGAAAGGCAAGTGCAACTTCTGAATGATCAAGATCCATATGATCAAGATCCATCCAGTATATCTATTTGGAGCGCTGGAGGATCGGTTTAGATCGCAGATATAGCAGTCCGATGTGAAACGTGAGATCCTTCAGATGCCTTCAGCTTCGACCGTTCTCCCAGAGCCCAAGCAGGATCATCGCCCTCTCACATTTGATCTCTGATTGCTATACTTCTATGATCCAGAGATTCTCAAGACTTAAGTATGACTAAGTATGGCCCAGAGGAACGATCATCACTAGCTAGATCGAGAAGATCATACAGCAAGGTATTGAGAAAGTTTCAGGAGGTTGAGGAGACTCAGAAGCTATTTGGATCCCGTTTTGGGTCTAGAATCTCTTGCAGCAGGAGAGGGTTTTGGAGCAGTAATTCTGCTTCAGCAAACGGTAAAGGTCTACCCATAAGATAGCCCTGAACTTCATCACACTCAAGCTGTTGTAAGAGGGTTAGTTGATCATAGGTTTCTACACCTTCAGCGATCACTTTTAGGTTTAATCCACGCCCCAGAGCAACCATAGTTCGGATGATCGCTTGATCACGAGGATCGGACAAGGTTCGGACAAAGGATTGATCGATCTTCACCGCATCCAGAGGAAACTGTTTCAAATAACTGAGCGAGCTATGCCCTGTCCCAAAGTCATCCATAGAAATCTGTACGCCCATATGCTTGAGTTCTTGCAGAAGATCCATACTTAAACTTGCATTTTCCATCGCCAAACTTTCCGTGATTTCTAGATCCAGATGAGCTGAACTTAAGCCTGTTTCCGACAAAATTTCACTAATTTGATAGGGGAGATCAACTCGTTGAAACTGTCGAGCTGAAAGATTCACCGCCACACAAAGATCCCCAAACCCATTCGCTTGCCAGGAGGCTGCTTGCGTACAAGCTGTGCGTAGGATCCAGCTACCCAGAGGTAAAACCAATCCATTCTCTTCTGTAACAGGAATAAATCGACTCGGTGAAACCAGACCCCATTCTGGATGTTGCCAACGGATCAACGCTTCCATTCGGGTAATTCGGCCTGTAGTTAGAGAAAAGATCGGTTGATAATAAAGGATAAATTCATCTCGATCTAAGGCTCGATGCAAACTTGTATCCAGGGCTAAACGCTCTGCAGCTGAAATCCCCAGAGCTGATGTATAAACTTGATAATGACCACGACCTGCATCCTTAGCCCGATGCAACGCTGCATCAGCGTGTTTAAGTAGAGTTTCAGGATCCGTTCCATCTTGAGGATAAACAGCAACCCCAATGCTACCTGTAATGTGAAATTCATCAGAACCGATCCGAATGGGTGGCTTCAAGGCAACTAAGATACTTTCGGTAACCTCAGCAACATTGTCAAGCGATCCAACATAAGGAATTAAGAGGGTAAACTCATCTCCCCCCCAACGAGCAATCGTGTTTTCATCGCCTAGATGAGCCCGTAAACGGACGGCAACCCGCTGGAGGACGCGATCACCTACGGCATGGCCAAGCGTATCGTTAATCGCCTTAAACCGATCCAGATCAAGAAAGAGAACAGCGAGAGTCGCTTGAATCCGTTGGGCATTGGCGAGAGCAACTTTCAGCCGATCCGTAAACAGAAGACGATTGGGGAGTTGGGTTAACGGATCGTGAAGGGCCTGGTGCAGCATCTGATCTTGGGCTTGCTGGCGTTGCAGAGCTCCACCAATGTTACTGGCCATCACCATCAAGATCGACTCTTCTGCCGCAGACCAAGCATGATCGGACTCCGTATTCAGCACCCCCATCAATCCCCATAGTCGTTGGTCTACCATGATCGGTGTGATAAACAGAGAACGGATCTGATTACCCTCTAAAAATTCTTGTTCAGAAGCTGGAAAGGTTTCGCAGTGACCCCCAATGGATTGACCATTTTGAAAAGCTTCATACCAGCGCTCTAACCGGGGGGAGTAAGAAAACATAGAGAGTTCTTGAGATAGATCTGGATTAACCAGGTCCGGATCGACCCATTCATAATGTTTAATAGCCTGCCACTTACCCGTTTCAAAGTAAAGCTGATTTTGAAAAATACAGATATGATCAGCAGCAATAGAGTTCCCCAACAGGTCTAAAGCTTGTTCCAATGCCCAGGATAGATCGGTATTAACGAGAAGAACGCTTGTTGCTTTAGCCACTGCTTGGAGCAGCTTATCCCGACGGTAGATTGCCTCTTCAGCGTGTTTACGTTGGGTAATATCCTGGATCGTTCCCTCATACCCCAACAACGTTGCTTCAGCATTGTAAATGGGACGAGCTGATCCAGAGATCCAGATCACGTGACCATCTCGACGATAGACTTGAGACTCAAATCCAGTGGCTTGTCCCTCCTGCACCATAATCTGCGTGAAGTCATCCCAAGCCTGTGGATCAACGTAAACTTGCTCCCGAATATTTTGAACCGAAGTGATCAAATCAGTTGCTGAGTTGTAGCCTAAGATCTGGGCCAACATCGGATTAGCCGTAAGATAGTGTCCGTCCAACGAAATCTGAAAGATCCCTTCCAACGCATTTTCAAAAATACTGCGATATTTCGCTTCTGCTTCCCGCAAAGCCTGCTCAGTTAGGATCCGTTGGGTAATATCTTCATAGGTTCCCAAAACCCCGACAACCTGATCTGCATCATTCTGTAAAGGGATCTTATTAAAATCCAGCCATGCTTGTCGCCCATCAGCTTGAGTCACAGCCATGATCCGATGATAAACAGGAGCCTGTGTTTCAAAAACTTCTCGATCGGAGGATTGAAACATCTCTGCTTGTTGAGAAGGCCATGCCAGATCCCAATCCGTCTTCCCTAAAATCTGCTCCGGATCCTCCAACCCTGCATCGATAGCGGCTACCTGGTTACACCCTATATAGCTCAAGGATTGATCTTTCCAGAATACGGCTTGAGGAATATTGTCGATCACCAACCGCAGCATCGTTTGAGAGCTACGGAGGGCTGCTTCAGCTTGCTTCCGTTCGTGAGCTTCCAGCGCTAAAGCAACCAGATCGGCCAGGGATCCAGCAAACGTTTGCTCATCCACAGTCCACTGGCGAGAGGAGCCTTCCTGCAAGCAGCAAATAATGCCTATGGTTTGGCCTCTGAGTCGGATGGGAGCTGCGAGGATCGATCGAGTGAGTTGAGATTCAGGCCAGATCGTGATCAGTTCCTGCGTTCTGGGATCGTGATGGATGTCAGTGGCGGCAATGGTACGCTCTTGATCCAGTAACTCCACAAAGATGGGATAATGCTGCACCGACAGATTAGGATGACGGATATGAGCGTTTGTGCAGCGTTGGTAGCTCTCTACAGAGTGCAAGTCAGTTCGATCGAGATTGTACATCCAGATTGTGGCCTGATCGAGCTGTAGGGTTTGAACAGCAACTTCAACAATTTCGTGGAGGGTTGAACTCAGTTCAGCATGGTTTAGAGTTTTGCTACAGGTTAGTTCAACTAGAACCCGATTTTGATCTTGAAGTTGGAGGTGACGCTGCTGCTGTTCTTCTGAAGCTCGTTTGCGATCGGTAATATCTTCAACCATGCCAAAACTAAACAAAGGCTCTCCCTGATCTCCCCAAACGAGAGACACAATTAAATGAGCCCAGAATGGTTCTCCCTCTTTACGGAGATAACGTTTTTCAACGGCAAACCGATTCAGGCGACCTGCTTGGAGTTCCTGATAATAGGCTTGTTCTTGTTGCAGATCGTCGGGATGCGTTATGTCCGTAAACGTGAGCGTTAACAATTCCCCACTACCATATCCCAGCATATCTTGAAACGCTGGATTACTATCAATGATCCTCCCAGTAATATCCATAACAACAATACCGAATGCAGCTAGTGTAAACAAGCCACGGAGGTAAGTGTCACTCCGCCGCATTTCAGCTTCGGCCTGTTGGATCTGGGCTTGAAGTGGAGACCGATCCTGATCACGAACCGAATGGATGGGTTGCTCTGGCCATGGTGATGCAGGAAAAACCGCTTGTGAACGTCGATCAGAAGTTTGTGAATACGATACTAGATCAGACCGGGTTAGCGTTGAGATGGAGCGACCTATGATCTGCAAAACCTGACCTGTTTCAGACACAATCGGAGCCAAATGAAACTGGTAGGCTGCTTGAGCGTTAACAACTGATCCCTGATGAGTTTGTTTAAGCTGAGCGCATTCACGGAGAAGATCTTGTACTGGAGTTGCAATTGAGGTAGGCAAAGCGTGTTGCAGATCTAACCCGATGACTTGAGCCGGATCACTTAGTTCAAACAGGTGAGCACAAGCTTGATTGATCGCTAACAGCCTGAACTGTAGAGGGCCTCTTGATGGTGCAGCGGATTGCAGGGTTGGCGGTTGAGATGCTTCGATACCATTTGGAGAAGCCGAAAACGGATCCGAGTTAGTCCCCCTAACGTTAACCAGAAAGATCGCCTCTGGAATGTGATCAAGGACTGTCCAAATCTGAGCTTCCCTGGAGCAGGTTTGCCCAGACTTTGCGGTGATCGGGATAAATAGGGGCCACTCGATCTGAGCCACGGGCTGACTCCTCTTCTTGCTGCCGACTTACCTCACCCAGTTTGACCTTAGCTCCAATGATTCAATCTGATCTGATCAATCGGCTGATGGCTCCCTATCATAACAAGTAAACTCCAAGATCATCGCCATTCATCTCCAGAGAGATTAATCTAGAAGCTTTAAGGAACAGATTAAGTTCGATTAATCTACGGTTAATCATCGGTTATTTTCTCGATCTATCCCTTGCCGACACTGCCAAAGCATTGACTGCCAAACGGCTTGGAGAGATCCTGGATTTGGGAATACTCCATCCTTATGGCCCAACCTTATGGCCCAAC
>CAZONZ010000007.1:0-15742 GCA_964581005.1 uncultured bacterium | reverse complement strand
CCTTATGGCCCAACCTTATGGCCCAACGAGTCTGCCTCGGCTCTGCGGTCTCTAGAATTGCCCCCTGCTGATACTTACCCATCCATATGGCAAAGGTTAAGATCCAACTCCTCCAGGATCTAAGCTGTTTTGCTTGCCCTTGATTTGCTGCAATCTAACCCATGCTGGAGATCTACTTAGTTTTCCGAAGCGTAAGTTCAGCTACACCTTGTCATGATCGCAGCCGAACAGCAGGCAAAGCATGCTAAACAGCAAGTAGAGCAGGAACGCCAGCGGGCTATGCAGGCTGAACAGCAAGTGGAGGAACTTCGTCAGAGGCTCAGGGATCTGGGTCTCGATCCCGATCAGCTCTAAGGTGCATGAAATCAGAGTGAGTTCGATCCGAGTGGCAGATCCTCCTTTGGTTTCACCCTTTGGGTTTGCTTGGAGCCCGTCAGAAAATCTCACCCGCGATCTCAACCCAGCGATATAGTGAGCAAGAAGGGGCAGCCAGATCCACACCTCGCTGACCCTTTGACGCTGATTTGCCCTTGACTGTGATTTAACTGCTCATTATGATCCGTGCTGATAGCCCAGAGGTTCTCGTTGTCAACCATCTCACTGCCGAAGTGGATGGAGTTTCCATTCTCAAAGGACTGACGCTCACGGTGAGAGCTGGAGAAGTCCACGCCATTATGGGACCCAATGGATCGGGCAAAAGTACCTTTTCCAAAGTTCTGGCAGGCCATCCCAGCTACACTGTGACAGGCGGCGATGTGCTCTTTCAAGGCCAAGATCTGCTGCAGCTGGAGCCAGAAGATCGTGCCCGTGCTGGGTTGTTCCTCGCGTTCCAATACCCGATTGAGATCCCTGGAGTTAGCAATGCCGATTTCTTGCGGGTCGCCTTCAATGCCCGCCGCCAACATCAGGGGTTGCCAGAACTTGATGTCCTCGAATTTGATGACTTTGTGCAGGACAGACTCAGCGTTGTCAAAATGAATCCCGCGTTTCTCGATCGCAGTGTCAATGAAGGCTTTTCGGGGGGCGAGAAAAAGCGCAACGAGATCCTGCAAATGGCGATCTTGGATCCAACCCTAGCGATCTTGGATGAAACGGATTCTGGGCTGGATATTGACGCCCTCCGGATCGTTTCGGCTGGGATCAATCAACTTAGCAACCCGAACAATGCGATTGTGATGATCACCCACTATCAACGGTTGCTGGACTACGTGATCCCTGACTATGTGCATGTGATGGAAGGAGGGCGGATCCTGACTACAGGAGGGAAAGAGTTAGCGTTGGAGCTGGAAGCACGAGGGTACGAATGGGTCTTGGATCAAGATCCAGCTCAAGACTCCCTGACTGTCAATTAAGTGTGCATGAAGTTGGTCTGAGCTTTCTATAAGGCATGAATCTAGCCTGAATTAAGCCTAGAGTGAGCTAAAGATCAAGTTTGGGTTAAGACGGTGTATTTGTGGTAACTATTCCTGGGACCGGAAAGGAGAACAGCATGGGATCGGTGTATGGGCGAACCTTTCTGGAGGCTTTGCTACAACAACGGCCTGATCTGGCTATCCCTACAGCTGCGGCTGGAGTGGTGAACGGCCTGCGGGATCAAGCCCTGGCCCGGATTGCCGAGATGGGGATCCCTACTACCCGCGATGAAGAATGGAAATACACTGATCTTTCATCGTTGATCCAACATGCCTTCTCATTTCCTGCAGGTTTACCCCGTTTGGAGATCCCCACTGAGATCGTGTCGTCCTATGGCTGGCCGGAATCGGATCAAACTCGCCTAGTCTTCCTGAATGGGATCTATGCCCCTGAGCTCTCAAACACAACTGGGATCCCTGCTGGAGTGAGCTTTGGGAACTTGGGATCTCTTGCTCCTGAGCAGGCTCAACAGCATTTGCAGCGAGTCGCCAGTGAAGATGTGTTTACCGATCTCAATACAGCGTGCTTTCAAGATGCAGCGATCCTATTGATCCCACGTCAAACGGAGATCTCCACTCCGATCCATCTGCTCTTTGTGTCAACCGCTGCTTCCCACGATCCAACCTGCTCGCCTTTGCTCAACCAGCCGCGCCTCTTGATCCATGCTGCAACGGGGAGTCAGATCACCCTGATCGAAGACTATGTCGGGATCTCAGAAGCCGTCTCGTTTACCAATGCTGTGACGGAAGTGATCATGGGCGAGAATGCGGAAGTCCATCACACGTATTTGCAACGTCAGAGCCCAACAGGTTTCCACATGGCCAAGACCGCGATCCTGCAACACCAAGACAGTCGCTACACCTGTAACGCGATCAGTTTGGGCGCTCAGCTCTCGCGCCATACCCTTGAAACCCTGCATAGGGGGCCTCAAGCAAGCACGATCTTGAATGGGTTGACCTTGGCGAGCGAAACCCAATTAACCGATACCCACAGCGCCATTGATCATCAGTTCCCCTACGGTAGCAGTCGGCAGATCCACAAATGCATCATCGATGATCGAGCCCATGCAGTCTTCAACGGCAAGATCCGGGTTCAACAACAAGCCCAGATGACAACAGCCAACCAAGCCAACCGTACCCTGCTGCTCTCGCCCAAAGCGCGGATCAATACCAAACCCCAATTGGAGATCGTGGCCGATAACGTGAAGTGTTCTCATGGCGCAACGGTCAGCCAGTTAGAAGCCGACGAAGTCTTTTATCTGCAGAGTCGAGGCATCGATCAAGCCAAAGCCCGCCACCTACTCACCTACGCCTTTGCCTCCGAGGTACTCGATCAAATCCCCCTCACCTCGATCCAGAATCACTACCGCCAACTGGTTCTCAAGCGCACCGAGAAGTCTGCTTGAACCTCAGCGAGCATCAGATGAGAACCTGATCCGATTGATCAATCGAGTGTGGTGAGAGGCTGTGTTTCGCAATACCAAATCTGGTGTTTCGATCGCCTGCTTGATGGGTTTTACACCCCATTTCCGCTGGAAAAGCTAGGCGTGATCGGCTGTGATCCAGGGTTTCACTGCTGACCTGGGACGGCAAAGGCTGAGCCCAACTGGATCTGGCTTAATCGATGAAGATGCTAGCCGAATTCACCGAAGACAAAATCGGCGACTTGAATTATAAGGAGATCAGAGGTCTTGATCTCGATCTCAAGGATCCTGATTCATGCTTAGGTTTGCTTAATCTATCCTGAGACTTTATGGAGATTGAGTGAAGGCTCATCTTCTGGCAGAGAATGGTACCTCAATCGGTTATAACGAAGGTGAGCTGATAGAATAGGCACAAGTTACTAGTTGCTAGGATACGATGCTAGCAGCAGGCTATCTGAGGGGAGACACATTATGTTTGTCAGGCTTGCGGATCAATACCGCGTTTACATTCAAGATCTGGTGATGAGCTTGCAAGCCCTTGCCATTGTGTTAGAGCAACGGGGCTACTTGGCCTCCTGCTATACCTGTGGGAATCGGTTTGAGAGTGCTTCCTTTATGGTGAGTCTGCAGGAAGGTCACCTGATCCGGTTTTTGGTGTCTGAGTGTTCGATCAGTTGGACGGAGATGCGCGATGATCGAGAGCTGATGCGCCTAGAGGGAACTGAAGCCATCCGGCAGCTGCAAGAGTTGGCGGTGCTGATCATTGATGACATGCTGGGGCCAGATCCGGAGGCGGCTGCAGGGGTCTCAGCTGAGTCCCAGGTGGAGCTCCACCAACCCGAACCCGAAGGCAGTTTGACTTTGTTTGACTCTGTCCATTGATGCTTGAGATCGAGCCTGAACCCAATAGGGCTGGATCGGATCGACAATCTTTACCTTCAGCACCAGGTTCGTTGAGTCATACTAAAGGCTGAACCTCATCCGAACGTCTGTTTCTAACTCCCTATGCTGCTGTTCTGGGTTGTGCTGGGTATTGCGCTGCTGGTGGCTGAGTTATTCTTACCTGCATTGGTGGCTGGATCGGTCGGGGTAGCTGCCCTGATCGTGGCTGGGTTAACAGCCTTAAATATGCCCATTGTCTTCCAATTTGTGATTTGGGTTGGGCTTTCAATCCTTTTTACGCTTTGGAGCCGTCGTTTGGTTCCTAAAGATTCAGCGGCATTGGAAGAAAGCCGAGAAGCCCGCTCCCTCACGTCTATTCCAGCGGGTGAACAAGGCCGGGTCGCCTATTTGGGATCCACCTGGAATGCTCGCTGTACAGTTCCAACTTTGGAAATTCCTGAAGGGCAGGCCCTCTATGTTGTGGAGCGGCAGGGAAACACGCTTCTGGTCATGCCACTGAAGTTGTTGGAAAGTAAGATAGATCCAATCTAAACTCAGCCAACGGAGGCTGTTATGGATCTGATTACAGGCGCGATTGCTCTGATTGTCGTTGGATACGTGTTCAACTCGGCCAAAGTGATCAATCAAGGCTATGAGGCACTGGTGGAACGGTTAGGCAAGTATCACAAAAGACTAACACCCGGCCTCCACTTCATTTTTCCTCCAGTTGATCAGGTGATCTACCGAGAAACAATCCGGGAGAAGGTTCTGGATGTGCCACCGCAGCAATGTATTACGAGTGACAACGTTTCCCTGATGGCGGATGCTGTGGTCTACTGGCGGATCACAGACATCATCAAAACCCGTTATGCGGTTGAAGATGTGCAACGGGCGCTCGTCAATTTGGTGCTAACCACCCTCCGATCGGAAATTGGTCGGATGGAATTGGATCAGACGTTCTCCTCTCGAACCGAGATCAATGCCCGTTTGCTGGATGAACTGGATCAAGCCACAGATCCGTGGGGGATCAAGGTGACTCGTGTAGAAGTCAAAGACATCCAACCTTCAGCCACAGTGCAAGACTCGATGGAAAAACAGATGGCAGCCGAGCGCCAAAAGCGGGCAGTGATCCTGAAGTCAGAAGGGGATCAGCAATCCAACATCAACCAGGCGACGGGTGCGGCCAGAGCCCAGATCCTGCGGGCTGAAGCGGAAAAACGGGAGAAACTGCTGCGGGCGGAGGGAACGGCTGAGGCTCTGCGAGTGATTGCGACGACCTTGCAAGAGGATCCCAGAGCTGAGCAAGCCCTGCAATTTATGCTGGCCCAAACCTACATCGATATGGGCTTGAAGGTGGGTAATAGTCCTAGCTCCAAAGTGATCTTCATGGATCCTCAATCGCTGCCAGGGATGGTGCAGGGCATGATGTCGATGCTCGATTCACCCACGTCTAAGGCGGAGCTAGGGAAATCACAGAAGTTGACGGGTAAGACCTACAATCCCCAAAAGCTGTTGATGGAGAATGATAGCAATGATTATGGCAGTGATCCAGGTTTCCCGCCTCTGTCTTCATAGATCGAGCCCTCCATCGTACTCAGGCTTGGGCTTGAGATCGGCGGATTGGGCTCTGTCGTCAGCACTGTTGAACCTGAGCTGATGGGTGCGGATGAATATCTCCATGGCTCCATCAGAGTGGCTCCCGGTGGGACGAATCGTAGCTGCTCACGGGTTGAAAGGCTGGGTCCGGGTTCAGAGTCTGTCTGATTTTCCAGAACGACTGCTGGATCCGGGTCCCCGTTGGCTGCAGCGTAAGGGTGAGTTGACGGATCAGCCTCTGCAGATGCAACTGGAACATGGTCAGTATTATCCCAACAAAAATCTCTATCTAGTTCGTTTCACTGAGATCGCGGATCGAACCACAGCTGAAGCTTGGGTAGGGGCCTCGATCTTGGTCTCTCGTCAGGATCGGCCCAACCTAGAAGAGGAAGAGTATTATTGTCCAGATCTCGTGGGACTCGATGTTTTTCATCAACCGACCGGCCAACGGTTAGGTCAGTTAACCAATGTGATCCCAGCTGGCCACGATCTGCTAGAGGTTACCACGGATGCGGGTGAGATTATGTTGATCCCCTTTGTCAACGTCATGGTTCCAGTGGTTGATCTGAAACAAAAGCGGATTGAGGTGATTCCTCCCCCAGGATTACTGGAGATCTACATAGACTGGCAACATCCCTCAGAGACTCCGGACATGTAGGAAAGATCCAGCGGCCCAATCCCAAATCCCTTCCTGAGGGTATTGGAGATTTTGCCTGTTGAATCTAGCTCTTCTTAATCAAGACGATTGAGCTGCTGGCACTTGTCCCTCGCGTTCTGGGGTGCGACGCTGGGGAAGAGTGACATCGGCTGTGATCCGCTCCAGATAGTAGAGTCGATCTCCAGGTTGCCAGATCTCCGGTTGCGGAAACAGATAGCTCTTGGCTGGACGTTGATCGCCTAGCCAGCCGATGCGTCGGGGCCGAAGTAAGAGTAGGGGTAAGTAGTAATTGGCCGCGATCTGGCTGGAAAACTGATCTTGAACACAATCCAGGGTCAGACCACTAAAAGGAGAAGCAGAGGTCGGAGCGGGATCTACGGCAGCACGGGCTGTTTGCCAGGGGAACGACAGATCGATCAGGGTTGGGAGGGTGATGGATCGGAGTTCAGCAGCTTGGGTTTCTAGATAGCCTGCCCACCGTTGCAAATGCTCAAATGGGTAAGGAAAGACGCGGATCCCTTCAGAGATCGGAGTATCGGGTAACAGGACAGTCCAAACAGTAGCGGTGGCAAACAATTTGACAGCCAGTTCCGCAACAGCCCAGCTCACTTCTGGATTCACCGTCAAGACTACCAGGGTATCGGCATGCTCAAGATCTGCTTGGATCAGAGCTGATTTATCTAAGGGTAGGGTTCCGGTGATGTGGAGATCAGAACCTGCACAGGGAACGAGGGGCTCCGATTCTGATCCCATTGTTGGGCTAGCCTGATCTTCTGGATCAAGAGGAGGATCTGGAACAGGATCGTCATTGGCATAGTGTTCTTCGATCCACACTGTCTCTAAGGATTCAATCTCAAGTTTTTTCTCTATAGGCGAATGATGATGTGTGGCCAGCTTCTCTAGATCAGCATGGGCTTCAGGCGTTTCAAGATCTTCAGAGCCCTCAGGATCTTCAGACATTTCAGGATCTTCAGGGCTTAAAGTCTTCAGGCTAGAGGGGGAATCCAGGGAAACCCATTCTGTTTGGGTCGATCGAGGTTGGTCAGTGGGATCAGAGGGAACATCGGTAGGGTGTTCAGAGGAGGGATCAGGTGTGGAACTGGATTGGGAACGGTGATGATTGGGGTTGAGATCCCTCAAGCCTTCAGGAGCTGCTTGTTTCGGCGCTAGATTGAGTGCTTCTGCAAGAGTGGGTTCTATCGAACTGCTCTGTAACGAGATCAACTCAACCGACTGATTCTGACAGCGCAACAGCAGGGCTAACTCGCGGGCCAAGGGATGATCCCCAACGATCACGGTGCAGCCTCCTTGATCCAAACGCAGCCATCGCGCCGCCAGGGTTGCCGTTAAACCCTGGATCATCACGGTCATCGCAATGGTCAAAAACACCAAGGCTTTGAGGGCTTCTCCTCCGGTAATACTTCGCTCCGTCAGCACCAGGGCAAACAGAGAGGCTACCGAAGCTGCCACGATCCCGCGTGGAGCTAACCAGGCCACAAACAGCTTTTGCCGCCAACCTAGATCACTCTGAGCCGTACAGATAGCAACACTCAAGGGGCGCACAACCAGCATCAAAACGAGAACTGTAGCCACTGCCCCCCAACCCAAGGCTACAACGGCATCGATCGATAAGCTGGCCGTCAACAAAATAAAGAGGACGGAGATCGCCAGAACCACCAACTGACCATGAAATTGGCGGACACTTCGCTGAGCAATCGCAGCCTTCTCTCGAACCACCATGCCCGCGATCACGACCGCCATCAACCCTGACTCAGACACGATGAACTGGCCTAGAGCAAAGACCCCGATGGCACCCGCCAATACTACTGAGTTGCGCAACTCTTCCGTCAAAAACTGGCGCGACCACAGCAAAAACGCTCCGATCAACCAGCCTCCCACGGCCCCGATCGCAGCCCCAATAATGAGTCGTTCGCCCATTTGCTCTGCGGCAACGATGAGATCCGCCTGACCAGACAGCACCACCTGCAGAACGACCACCGCCAGGATTGCCCCGACTGGATCGATCAAGACCCCTTCCCCTTCCAGCAGCGTGCTGACTGCATTCTCAACCCGGACCCGTTTCAAGATCGGATTCACTACCGTTGGCCCAGTGACCACCACTAACGAGCCAAACAGAAAGGCTAGCGACCAGGGAAACTCGCTCAAATAATGGGCTGCAACGGCTGCTCCCACCAACGTGATCCCGGTTCCGATCGTGACCAAGTTGCGCAGACTACTGGAGACATGGCTCAATTCGTGCAGGCGCAGATTCAAGCCCCCTTCAAACAAAATCAGGGCAACCGCCAGAGACACCAACACATCCAGCCCTACCCCCAACGCCTGAGGGTGCAGCAAGCCCAAGCCATCTGATCCCAGCAAGATCCCAAAGGGTAGCAAGAACACAATCCCAGGAACGCGCAAAAAATTAGCGATCACTTGGGCTGAAATACCGGCCACCAGTGTCAGTGTGATCAAAATGATCAGATCAAATGAAGTGTCCATCGTCCACCCTCCCTATGTCTGAGAGCGCCGCACCAGGTAACCCGGTCAGAGTCAAACGCACGCGATCCCCCTCACCGATTCATGGCTTAGCCGATCCAGATGTCCTGCTGCTGGATTTTATAAAGGTTAACGTACTGATCCATTTCTTTCCACGTTAGAGAAGTTATGTCGGAGGGTTTTTCTGATCTCTAGCTTGATCGATAGCGTCTAGGCTAGTTGAAGAACCAAAGAGCTCCCTGAACCTCTCCACAGACGCCTGCCAAAGTTGGGCATGATCGGAACCTGCCCAGGTTGCGGTAATCCTCCGACACGTTTCCCCAAGGATCTCGAACTGCAGGTTTAGCCATCGATCAGGCTGCAAGGGCAATCGATTGGCCCATTCGATCACCGTGATCGCTTCAGCTTGCCAGAGCTCGTCCAACCCTAGATCGGCCACAGCTGCTGGAGTTAAGCGATAAAGATCACAGTGGATCAAAGGGATCCGACCTTCTGGGTACTCTTGAACTAAGACAAACGTGGGGCTATTGATCACGGCCTCAATCCCTAACCCTTGCCCTAATCCCTGCACAAACGTGGTTTTGCCACTACCCAGATCCCCCTGCAGCAAGAGCACTGTTCCAGGCTGAGCTTGTGCAGCGATCATGGTTGCCAACTGCTGAGTCTGGTGTGAATGGGTCACGATCAGGTGCTGCTCAGAAAGGCTCATAGGCATAAGTCTGGAGGGCAGCTACGAAAAACCAGAAATGGAAGGAAACAGAAACCTAAGTCGTGAGTCTTAGGAATCCCCAATCTCAGCTGTTAGGCGGATTGGGGAGGATGTCAAGCCATGGAGAGAGTTACAGATCGGTGATTTTGATGTGGCGGGGATGCTCGTGGACTCGACTCAGCCATGCTTGGACAGCTGGATAGGACGATAGATCAAACTGACCCTCTTCAGCGACATGAGTGTAAGCATACAAAGCAATATCGGCGATCGTGTAGCGTTCTCCCACAAAAAATGGCTGCGACTTGAGATGATGTTCCATCACGTTGAGTGCATGATAGCCACGATCCATCTTGCCCCGCAGATCCTGTTGATGTTGATCCAATTGGCCAGAAAAATGCCAGAACCGAACCACTGCAATATAGGGTTCATGACTGTACTGTTCAAAAAACATCCACTGCAGGATCAAGGCTCGTTCCCACTGATCGTCGGGGAGGAACACACTGTCTTCGGCAAGGTGCCAAAGGATCGCGTTAGACTCAGCTAGACAGCGTCCATCCGGCCATTCCAACAGAGGAACCCGATGATTGGGATTCTTGGCCAGAAATTCTGGAGTCTGCGTTTCTCCTGTCAAAATATCGACCGGGATCCGCTCAAAGGGAATATCCAGCAAGGTCAGGAGAAGGCGAACTTTGTAGCAGTTGCCGGATTCCCAAAAATCATAAAGTCGCAGCATGGTCAGACTACTTGAGTATGGCTCAAACCGTGATCAATGGCATTAACTCGGACACAACCAACGAACGTCGTTGATCAGAAGAGGATGCTCCAGTAAGCAAAGACTGTAGACTCCTACCAGGGCAAGGTTGATCGCCTGTACCCCGACAAGGACAGCCAACGTAAGCAACAAAGAGGCTCATTGATGTATCTCATTGCTGAGTTTGTTGAGTAACCGAGTTCCTTTGCATGATAATCTTCATGGAGCCCGGTGTACCCAACCTTTGCGATCATGCCTGATCAGCCTGAGTTCGAGAACCCGTCGGTAGAGGAATTCACTCCTTACCCCGATTACCTCCCTACCCAAGAGCTTCCCCTCCCGTTTCGCAAGCCCAAGTCGGAGCCAGATTCTTCTCTGCCGCCTTCTCAGAGCCCCCCGGACGATCATCAGGATCCAACCTCAGATGATTTAGCCCCAACGGCTCCAGAGCGGTTTGTGCTGGTGATCCAACAAAACAATCAAACGCGCGTGCTTGAGCTCCAGCAGGTTATCTATACCATTGGTCGCGCCGCCAAAAATTCGATTCCCATTCAAGATCGATTCCTATCGCGGTACCATGCCTATCTTGTGCGGGTCCCGATCCCTGAAGATGATACGTATACTTACTGCGTTTTTGATGGAGATCGAGAGGGACAGCAGTTGAGTAAGAATGGGGTTTTTGTGAACGATCAGCGGATCGACTACAGTCACACCCTCATCCCTGGAGACGTGATTAGCTTGGGACCCGATGTTCGGATCACCTTCTGTGTGATGACTTCAGAGTATGAGGCCGAGATCCTCCAATCTGCTTGGGATCATGATGAAAGCCTTGCCGATACGGAACTTGATCAAGCCCAATCCCCTCCAGGAGATCCTCAGTAACTGTTAGACGCCCTTAAGCAATAGCTTTTTCTCTAAGTCAAAGTAGCCGAACTTAAGTTAAAATAACTAGACTAATTTAATTACTAGGCTGATCTGCACTCACCAGTGGCCAAAGCTCTAGATCACGCCATATTCATCCAGTAGTAACGTCACCCCAGTGGCAAAACTGATCACGATCAATGTGACAACAGGAGGCTGTCCATTCCAGATCGAAAACGATGCGGCAATGGCCGACCCAACACTGGCTGACAAGATCCGGCCAGCCCAATTTTTGGAATCATTGTTAAGCATTGTGAAATCTCCTGCCAAGGAAAATGAGAACTGCTTGGTGCAGTTCAGCCAGAATATCATTCACTTTCTCAGGTTTAAGAGGTTACTCAATAATTCTCAACTCAATCCTAAGGATCCAGCTTCCGAATGATTGCACTCAGTCGATCGTAATCATCTTTGAGCAGTAAACTGAGCTGGCGACCCACCTGGACCAGCCAGGATCGATCCCGTTGCAAAGCTTGATACCCATGGCGGATTACTGCCGCAACGAGCTCATCCACAGGGATCGCCGTCACCTGCAAAATAGTTCGTAAAAATTCAACCTCTTGGCAAAAGTGTTGGATCTCGGTCTCGCGACAGCGAAATACAGCTTGATGGATCTGGGGGGGACGGGGAGGCAGGTATTGATAGAGCCGATCACCCGTGTCAAATCCTACAATAGCTACTTGAAAATCGGTTTTGAGCATGGCAAAGATCTGAGGCTGCTGATCCCGGAGCTCCTGTGCTGTGAGTCCTAGAGCTCTGGCACGATGCACTGGATCGATGGGCGCAATAGCTGCATAGGTGACCACTCCATAGATCTGGTTACCTGTTTCCTCATCCCAAGATTTCACCCAACTGCCTAGCGCGGGCATGGAAGGAAAGGTCAATTCATCCGGTTCAAAACACTGAGCTAAAAATCCAGTTGTTGAAGCCTCGATCACTTCACCAATATGATCAGTAGGGCGAACATTGCGGGTTGTGGCCGACAGAGGCAGGCGCATGATCATCAGGATCCTCTCCCCCAATTATCCTGGGTTTACCGATCTACGAACCGTAAGTGATTGAACCATCATGGATTTTTAGGCGCTCAACATCCCCTTAAGAGATTGACTCGGATGGAGCCGTTTCTGAATCTGGCAAGAGGGCACGGACTTGATCCACCATATCTTGATGATCGATCACAGGCTTGGCAATGTAACCATCAGCCCCACTTTGAGCTAAAAAGGCTTCTCGATCACCCCGCATGGCATGAGCGGTCACCAAAATGATCGGGATCCCACGGGTTTGATCATCTTCTTTCAGTAATTGGGCGATCCGAATCCCATCGACAGCTTCGCCTCGGTAGGTGCTTTGAGACAAAGAGACATCTAATAATATGACTGCAACGTGTCCTGATTGGGCAATGTTCAAGATCTCCTCAACATCCTGACTTTGGAAGACCTCAAATCCCCCCCGTTTTTTCAAGACTTTCTCGAACACGCGGGCGTTAACAGGATCATCTTCAACTAGCAAAACAGCAGTCATTGGGGGGCTCACACCTTTAAGGGCAGGATCTAGGGCTTCCTTTACCCGGTTTTATGGATCCGGATAAGCCTAATTGACTGCTACTACTCTACCACTTTAAAGGGCAAAGCCAGAGACACCTTGACGATATCTCTGGCCTTCTTTCAAAACACTAGATTGTCAGCACAACCCTCGATCGATGGGATGCAATTACTTCTTCGGGACGTTGGGGGTTTCCCGAAAGGCAATCGCAAAGAACAATAGGCCAAGGGTGAGGAACAAAATGACCGTGTAGGTAATGGCTTCCATGGGTCGTCTCCTTGATCAACTCAGGAGTGGCGGGCTACTTCTCTAGGGTACTGCAGAACGGAGCCATCTGACTTCTCTAACAGGAGGTCAAATGAGTCTTTCCATTAAGCAGGCTGCTTGCGGGTTGAGCGATCGCCCACCTTCTGGAAGACACCAAATTCGACCATTTCTTCTTCCAGCTCCGGATCGATACCACCGGACAAAACATCGCGGTACAGGGTTCGAGATCCATGCCAGATGTGGCCCAGGAAGAACAGCAACGCAAACACAGCATGACCAAAGGTAAACCAACCACGAGTGCTGGTCCGGAACACACCGTCAGCATTGGTGGTTTCCCGATCAAATTCAAACAGTTGACCTTGCTGGGTTTTACGAGCATAGCGCTTGACAGTGGCTGGATCGTCAAAGACTTGGCCATCCAGAGCACCACCCAAAAATTCGACTGAGACACCCACTTGCTCGAAGCTGAACTGAGACTCTGAACGACGGAAGGGAATATCCGCCCGCACAATCCCATCGCTATCGCGGAGCACCACAGGGAAGGTTTCAAAGAAGTTGGGCAGGCGATCCACCGTCAACTCCCGGCCCTCGCCATCGCGGAAGATCGGATAGCCCAACCATGCCGTTGCAATCCCGTCGCCCTTGTTCATCGGGCCAGCGCGGAACAAACCTCCCTTGGCAGGGCTGTTGCCCACATAATCGTAGAACGCGAGTTGGGTCGGCAGCTCTTCATAAGCTTGCTTCCGACTCACACCAGACGCTACAGCTTCGGTAACCCGGCGATTGATCTCCTGGCTGTAGTAGCCGGAATCCCACTGATAGCGGGTAGGGCCAAACAGTTCAACAGGAGTGGTGGCGCTACCGTACCACATGGTTCCGGCGACCACGAAGGCTGCAAAGAAGACAGCTGCGATCGAGCTGGACAACACCGTTTCGATATTCCCCATCCGCAGAGCCCGATACAACCGCTGCGGTGGACGCACAAACAAGTGGAATAACCCAGCAATGATCCCGACAATCCCGGCAGCAATGTGGTGAGCCACAACGCCCCCAGCATTAAACGGGTTAAACCCTGACGGACCCCACTCCGGTGCAACGGGTTCAACATGTCCCGTCAAGCCATAGGGATCCGAGATCCACATCCCCGGACCAAACACGCCGGTCAAGTGGAACGCTCCAAAGCCAAAGCAGAGGAGTCCCGACAAGAACAAATGAATCCCAAACATTTTGGGCAAGTCTAGCGCAGGCTCACCCGTGCGCGGATCCCGGAACAGTTCCAGATCCCAGTAAACCCAGTGCCAGCAGGCTGCCAAAAACAGCAGGCCCGACAACACAATGTGAGCGGTTGCTACCCCTTCAAACGACCAGAAGCCAGCATTGGCCACGGTCTCACCATAGACATTCCAGCCACCCCAGGAATTTTCGACCCCCAGCCGAGTCATGAAGGGCAGCACGAACATGCCTTGCCGCCACATGGGGTTCAATACAGGGTCACTGGGATCGTAGATAGCGGTTTCGTAAAGAGCCATCGATCCAGCCCAGCCCGCCACCAAAGCGGTATGCATCAGGTGAACCGAGATCAAGCGGCCTGGGTCATTCAATACAACGGTATGGACCCGGTACCACGGTAGTCCCATAAAGTGCGATCCTCCACTTCCTCTCAAACGAAAAGAGCCTTTGCTATACCAGGGTTTCTTAAACTCTGGAAGGCAGCGTCTGTCTCCTCAAGCCGCTCAGATCGGGATCGATCCCTACCCTACCGCGCTCTCAGAAAAACAGAAGCGATCATGGCTTAGTATAACGAAGTGCAACTACGCTTAGAGCGCAAGCACCTCAGAGCCGCAAAACGTGGCGCTAGTCCTCCCATAATCCCAGACAACCTGCAAAACCTTAAGACAACGACTCAAAAATTTACATAAGTTATCAATGGGTTTGGTAAACTGCTAAGAGCTTAAGGCTGGTTGGGAGTCGATCCAGGTGGGGATTGTTGAGGGCCTGGTTGGGATCTCGATCAGCGTGTTCATCTGCCGAGAGGGATGTGATGGCAACGATTCGATTCGTGAATGAAGAGAAGGATGTGATCGCCGCTGATGGAGCCAATTTGCGGCTGAAGGCGTTAGAGAACCAGATCGATGTTTACAAACTGATGGCGAAGCTGACCAACTGCGGCGGCGTGGGGCAATGTGGGACCTGTGTGATGGAGATCCTGTCTGGGGATGAGAACCTCTCGCCTCGTACAGCAGCAGAGGAGCGGCATCTCAAGAAGAAACCCAACAACTATCGGCTAGCCTGCCAGACGCAGGTCAGTGGTGAAATCAGCGTCAAGACCAAGCCCTGATCCGGGTAGGGTGAGCTCACTGATTTGTGTGATCTCGATTCCCAGTCGTGATCCTTATGGAATTGCTGATCCTCAAGGAATATGGAGGGGATCAGAGATGGTATGCTGTGGGCAAACCTTTCTTATCCTGCTCTGAGGGCGTATGGAAACCAATTACCTTGGATTAGTCGGTACCTTGCTGGCCGTCCTGGTTCCCTCGATCTTTCTGGTGATCTTGTATGTCCAGACCTCCAGCCGGGGGGAATAGCCAGATTCCACCGATGGGTTGATGGGGCAGTTTCTGCGGCTGCTTTCGGTTGAGGCCAATCGCAGTCAATCGGTCAGCGACTTGCTTAAGCGTCATGAGGAAGGCGTAGGATCCCTGAGAGCTCCAGTAGCTTCAGATCGTCCTACGCCTTTCAATTATGTTCAGTTGCAGGAGCTTCTCCCTCAGATCACCTGGGACCTGAAACCACGCATGGAGATCTCCGGTTAAGCCTCAGGAGCTGGAGGTTCGGGAGCAGGCTCTCGATCGGGGGGAGGTGGGCTAGGGCGGCGACCTTTAGGATGCCGAGGCGGATCCGAGCAACGCCGTTCCCAGAGGGATCCGATCAACATCCCCAACGACAAGCCAAACCCAAAGAGCAGGGTCAGCAACAACCACGGCAATCCTCTCATTCGACTCATGGTGATCATCCTTCCGAATTAAGGGCTGTATCGTAAGACGGTTGATCCTACTCTAGCGTTCATGTGATCAGAAACGGATC
>CAZONZ010000006.1:12960-25742 GCA_964581005.1 uncultured bacterium | reverse complement strand
CTGCTTCTTGAAGTTTCAACACGATCTCCTGGTGAGCTTGGCGGGTGATGGGGTAGATATACGTGAGAATTAGACCAATCGCTAGGAGGATTGCCGGAAAGAATGAGATCAATAAACGCACTGCTAACAGCGCTGCGGCAGGTTGCTCTGGGATCTCTGTGCCTGCGGTTTGGGAGATAAAGCCGGAAACGTCTAGAATTCTGCCGACGGAAAAAATAGCGAGGGCCAAAGCTAATTTTTGCGCTTGAACGATTAGGCTGTAAAACATGCCTTCACGCCGTTGCCCAGTGTTGAGCTCATCAAAGTCGATAATGTCCGGCAGCATGGACCAGGGAGCCAGGAGTGCGGTCGCAAACCCCAGGCCCGCAATCGAGACACACAGGTAAAGCAACAGATCCTGGCCTGGTTGAAGGAAAAATAACCCCACATGAGCCATCATCCAGACGGGCAAGCCTAAAAACAGGATCCCTCGCTTGCCCACCCATTGCCCGATCCAGTTCCACAAAAATACTGACAGCAAGGCAACTCCCTGAGCTGCCAACAGGACTTTGAAAATATCTTGCTCTGGCAGGGTCATGACCACGGTGACGAAGTAGGGTAAAACCGTGATCGTTAAATTCGAGGTGATGCCTGTACAACAAATGAGCACAGCGGTGATCAGGAGCGGCTTGCTACGCCGAGCACTATTGAGCTGGAACCGTAAACTTTCCCAAAAGGGGATCACAACCGTTTGAGCATGAGGGATCAGCCGCCGTTGGATCCGTTCTCGATATTGCTGATGAGTGCCCCAAATACAGAGGTAGACTGCTGCGGTAATAAAGGCTCCTTCAACTAGGGCAAAGACCAGGTAGCGTTGGGATGGATCCTGAATCGAAGCAAAGATCACCTGACTCACCAAGGCATACCCCAAGAGGGTGATCACATTGAAAAAGGATCGAAACCCCATTAAACTGATCCGTTCGGTATAGGTCTCCGTTAGCTCAGCCGCGAGAGCATCATAGGGCAACTTGATCGCGGTCACAGCAGTATCCGAGAGCAGCAGGACTCCTGTGTAGTAGGCAACCAACAGCCACGGATCCTGAAAGGGTGGGATCGACCACAGCAGGATCAAGAAAATGGCTAAGGGAATTGGTCCTAGCATCATCCAGGGATAACGCTTGCCCCAGGCTCCGATCACATTGGAGATACGTTCTCTGAAACCGCGCTTGGGTTGATTGAGCTCATCTGATGTCGGGAAACTGATCGTCTGATCACTTAACCAGCCCAGGAATGGATCATTGATCGCGTCCCAGATCCGACCGATGACGACTACACTACCTGCCAGGGTTGGATTAAGACCTACCGTACTGGTTAGAAAAAACAGCAGCAGCGATCCTAGGGCGATCGAGTAGATTTCACCACTTGCAATCCCCATGCCGTAGAAAAACTTGGTTTTGAAATTTAGCTCCGATCCTGCCTTAGCTTCCATAGGATTGTTGCTCTCTTAGAGGTATGTGATCTCTGCGAAAATGTTATCCCTGCAAGGAGGCTGGCTTGGACTGCTCCACGAACGAGGGTTGATCCAAGATCTGGCCCACATAGTTCAGCAACAGAGCTTTATTGTGGTGGGGAAACGATCCGTGGTTGCCGGGTAACATTTGCAGCTTGAATTGCCTGCGTGTGTACCGTTGCCAGTGGATCAGCTCTGACTCCGACACTTCCCGATCGTCCAATCCACCAAACGCCGAGATGGGACAACTCAACGGCTGATCTTGAGAGTAAAGCTGATCGTAGCTGAGCAAGAGTGGAATATCCATCCGCAAGCGGGCAACCAATAGATCAAAGAGGGACTTGTTCTGTTGGATGCTGGGAGGGAGATCGAGGAGATTGAGGAAACGATCGAGGAGCGAGTCTGGGGTTACCGATCCCATTTGGCTGAGGTTGGCTAACAATAGGTCGGGAGGCCATGAGGCTCCTACAAATACGTGCAAGGGTTCAAGATCATACTGCTGACGCCACAGATGCGAGAGTTCAAACCCGACCAAAGCCCCCAAGCTCTGACCCCAGATCGCAAACGGTTTATCTAAATAGGGAGCGAGCACCTGACCCAGAGTTTGAACCACAGACAAAAAGGTGGTGAAGGGTTGATCTTGATCGTTAACCTCTCGACCGGGCAGCTCCACCGGACACACTTCAATCTGTGGCGGCAACTGATCCGACCAATGGCGAAATATATAAGCGGATCCACCCAATTCATGCAGGCAGAAGAGACGTAAATGGGCCTGAGGGCGAGGTTTGTAATAGGCGAGCAGGGTAGGCGGTTCCGAGATTGCAGGGAGCAAGGGCTGCTGATCTAGGGTTGATCTCGGAGGGTTAGGGATCTCCTGGGTTTGGGGTGTGGGTGAAGCGATGGGTTGGGTTGGAGCGATCGGTGGGTGGTGAGGGATGGGTTGAGGTGGAGCGATCGATTGAGTCTGATGAGTCTGAGCTGCAAGACGTCGCTGGCGGAGCATTTCCAGTTGTTGAGACATCACGTTCAGCTGCTGCATCACAAGACCCACAGGAACGTTGGCCAGTCGAGATCTAACGATTAAGGAAGGATCTCCAGGTTGCTCAGCCTTGAGGTGTTCAGACGTAGCTGGTGGGTGGATTCCAGGTTGGATCCCCGGTGGGTGACCGTTGCCTACAGGATGGATTTCAGGATCATTGGCCCCTCCCGTCATAGGAGGCTGCAGAGGAGGTTCAGGATCCTGAGCGGCTGCAGTTACGGAAGCTGGCGCAGGAGTGGCTGGGATCTCCAGGATCTTGGCAGAAACGAGGTCTTCAGGATGAATGGTCTGGGGTTGCAGAGCAGAGCTGATCGAACTGATCGAAGAGGTTGTCTCCTCAAGCTCATTAAACCAGTAACGCTTACGTTGGAAGGGGTAGGTCGGCAGAATCACTTTACAGCGTTCAACCTCCTGATCAAACCCGATCCAATCAACCGCGATGCCCTGAACGTAGATCTGAGCCAAACTTTGCAGCATGGAGATCCAGTCTTGGTGCTGAGGATGCAGAGACGGGATCCAGATCCCTGTGTTTTCCGGTAAACAGCGACGGCCCATGTTGATCAGAGTCGGTTTAGGGCCAATTTCGAGAAAGAGTTCGTAACCCAGAGCGTTCAGATTCACCATGCTCTCGCCAAACCGGACAGGCTGACTAATGTGATGGATCCAGTAACGCGGCTGGGTCAATTCTTCCGTGGCTCGCTGACCTGTGACGTTAGAGATCAACGGAATCCGGGGACGACGATAGGTGATCTGATCTGCAATCGTTTCAAACTCACTGAGGATCGGTTGCATCAGCGGCGAATGGAAAGCATGAGAAACAGGCAATAGAGTTGTCCGAATCCCTTGATCCTCAAATACCTGACAAATGGATTGAATAGCAGCGTGATCGCCTGAAATCACCACATTGTCTGGACCGTTAAATGCTGCAATACTGAGATTTACTGAACCTTTAGCCTGTTGGGTTGCGATCACTGCTCTAACGTGGGCTTCGGGGGCCAGGATCGCAGCCATACTCCCACCAGCAGGCAACTGTTGCATCAGTCGAGCCCGATGAGCGATCAGCTTGAGTCCATCCTCTAAACTAAAGATCCCTGCTATACAAGCTGCAACATATTCGCCAACACTATGACCCATTACAGCATCCGGCAGGATCCCCCAAGACTTCCAGAGTTGGGCCAGGGCGTACTCAATCGCAAATAGAGCAGGCTGAGCATAGATCGTTTGATCGATTTGATCTAACTCATCAGTCTGACTTACTTCAGGATCCGTTCCAGCAGAATAGATCACCTCCAGTAAGGGCCGATCCAAGTACGGGTGCAAAATTTCCGCGCACCGATCCAGATTCTGACGAAAAACAGGCTGGGTTTGATACAGTTGGCGACCCATATTGAGATACTGGGATCCCTGACCTGTGAACAAAAAGGCGATCTTGGGTGGATGGGTCTGACTGGAAAACTCACTCTGGCTCAACCCTGGGATCCGTTTGGCTGAGGTGGCTGGATCCCGATACTGCTTGAGTTTCTCCACCAACTCAGTCCGATCGGCTGCGATCACGGCTAAGCGATAGGTAAAGTGAGCTCGTCCCGTGTTTGCTGTGTAGCAGATATTCGCTAGATCCTGATCTGGGTGAGCCTCAAGATGATCCCGGTAGCGATCCACGAGGGCTGTGAGGGCGGGATCGGTTTTGGCTGAGAGGGTCAGCAGATGGAAAGGACGATCCAAAACTTGGGTCTCTCCAGACACTGAGGATCCTGAAGCAGTCTGATCTGTCGCGTGGGATCCTGGATCTGCTAATTGAGGTAATTGAGGCCGTTTGGGAGCTTCCGCTAGGATCACATGAGCATTAGTCCCCATGTAACTGAAGGAGCTGACGCCTCCGATCCGTTCGCCGTCAACTTGCCAGGGGAGGGGCTGGGTGGGGATCACAATCGGTAACTGATCCCAGTTGATGTGGGGGCTGGGCTGGGTGAAGTGGATGTGGGGCAGGATCGTGCGGCGCTCAAGTTGTAAGGCTAATTTGATCACTCCAGCCACACCTGCAGCAGCTTCCAGGTGGCCAATATTGGTTTTGACAGATCCAACTACTAATGGCCGATCAGCTGAATGATGCTTGCCAAACACGGATCCTAAAGCCCCGATCTCGATGGGATCCCCTAGAGAGGTGCCGGTACCGTGGGCTTCGATGTAGCTGACACTAGCTGGATCAACTCCTCCACGCTCCAGGGCACGAGTGATCACGGCTTGCTGAGCTGGACCGTTGGGGACCGTCAGGCCACTAGTATGACCATCTTGATTGACGGCTGATCCTCGGATCACGGCAATAATGCGATCATGGGCGGCCAGGGCATCGGAGAGCCGCTTCAATACCACGATGCCGCAGCCTTCTCCCCGACCAAATCCATCCGCACGGGCATCAAAAGTTTTGCACCGACCATCCGGGGCCAGCATGTTGGCTTTGGAAAAGGTGATCGATAGATCTGGAGCCAGAATTCGATTGACTCCTCCCACCAAGGCCAAGTTGCATTCCTGGTTACGCAGACTGGTACAGGCCAAATGGATCGTGACTAACGAGGAAGAGCAAGCTGTATCAACACTGAGACTTGGACCTGTCAAACCTAATGTATACGAAAGTCGGCCAGCTGCCCCACTATGAGCATTGCCGGTCCCAAAGTAAGAGGTGATCCTGTTGGTTCCCAGGTTGGCCAGGAGACGGACGTAGTCACTGCTACTGATCCCTACAAAAACACCTGTTAGGGTTTTGGCCAAACTCAGGGGATTGATCGCGGCATCTTCCAGGGCTTCCCAGGTGACTTCGAGCAGGAGCCGATGTTGGGGATCAAGGGCGCGGGCTTCGCGGGGGGTGATCCCAAAAAAGCTGGCATCAAATTGATCAACGTGATCTAACAATCCACCGCAACGGGTTTTGACTTTACCAGGGGCTTCCCAATTGGGATCGTAGAGCTCATCGATATTCCAGCGATCGGGGGGTACTTCTGAGATCGCATCGGTGCCCTGCAGCAACATCCTCCAGAACTGCTCTGGACTATCGGCTCCACCAGGAAAGCGGCAGCCCATACCAATGATGGCGATCGGTTCGGTTTGACTGGATTCCAGCGCCTGGAGTTTGGCTTTGGTTTCCCGCAGCTCCACCAGGGCCTTTTTCATCAGATCACTGTAGTTTGGTTTCGATGCAGGTTGGCTCATGGGTTTAGCGGGGGTAGGGTCAAGAACACGTAGGGTCAGGGCTGCCGATCACTAGCTCAGCTCTTCAGCTAACAGGGCCGCAAGTTCATCCTCAGACAACGCTTCTAAATCCTCTTGATCCGAAGCCACTTCAATAGCCGCAGGATCCGCAACTCCATCGAGATCCCCGTCCACTGTCTGCAGACCTAACACTTGATCCGCAAGGTAATTGACCAATTCGCCAACGGTGGGATAGTCGAAGGCCACTGTAGACGAGATCGTGCAACCCAGACTGGCTTGGAGACGGTTGCGGAGTTCGACGGAGGTGAGAGAATCCATCCCCATGTCGAAGAAGCCTTGTTCCAGCCGGATCGACTGGTATGCCCCGAAGCCCAGCACCTGAGCCACGATCTGGCGAACATGATCGGTGAGGAGATCCTTGCGCTCACTGGGATCGGCAGAGTCTAATTCCCGCAGGAAAGCTGACTGGGATCCTGAGGGATCTTCCTTGCGCCAATCCGCAAAGAACGGGAGAGAACCATCTTGTTGCAATCGAACTGGCCAGTCAATCGAGACGACACTCACTTCAACCGCCGATTGATCTAGACACAACTCCAACGCCTCCAAGACTTGCAGAGGGGTGATCGGGCTATAGCCTCGTTTCCAGGCAGCAGCATCAGCTTGGATCGCGGCGGCGGCACCGATCTCAGAGACCGGACCCAGTTGCAAACTTAGGCTCGGCAACCCCATCCGCTGACGATAGTGGGTGAGAGCATCCAGGAAGGTATTGGCTGCTGAGTGGTTGGCCTGACCGGGGGCTCCCATCACCCCCGCGATCGAGGAGAACACCACAAAGAACTCTAACGGCTGATCCTGAGTCAGACTGTGTAAGTGCCAGGATCCGAGCACCTTGGGATCCAGACCTGTTTTGAAATCAGCCCAGGCTTGTTGCCGTAAGGTTCCGTCCTTGAGCACCCCAGCAGCATGGATCACTCCTCCCAAGGGCGGCATAGAGTCCTTAACATCCTTCAGAGCAGCAACCATCTCGTCAAACTGGGAGACATTGGCTTGAGGGATCCGAACCTGAGCCCCTGCTGCCTCCAATGCATCGATCTGAGGTTGGGCTGAGGCTTTAGGACCACTGCGACTGATCAAAGCTAGATGGCGTGCGCCTCGTTCAACCATCCACTGAGCCACCAACAAACCTAATCCTCCCAGACCACCTGTGATCAAATAGGTCCGATCATCACGCAAGCGGATCGGTCGTTCCAGCAGATCATGTGCATAAGGACTCCGCACCAGACGCGGCACATAACGAGTTTCTGATCGCAGCAGGATCTGATCTTCTCCATCATCCGTATGGATCTCAGCCATCAGATCAGCGGCTTTGGCCTCGATCGAACGATCCGGGGTCAAATCGATCCGCACACAGTTCAATTCCGGGTGCTCCAGAGCGATCACTTTGCCCATCCCCCAGAGCGATGCATGACCGATCGCAGGTGTAAATTCCTGATCGTAAGGCAACGGTTGCGATCCCTGAGTCACCAGCCATAGCCGGGGAGATTGAGCCAAGCCGGTCTGGACTAACGCCTGGATCAAAAACAAGGTGCTCCCACACCCCAGCTGACTCAAGTGCGCCAATTCTGAACTCGTAAGATCCTCTCCTTTCGATCCCACCAACGTCCAACACTGCACAATCCCATCTAACGTGGATCCCTCAGCCGCAATCTGAGCTGCAGCTTCAGCCATCAACTGTTTAAACTGATCCGGAGATTGAGGATCCAGCTGCATCCGATCGGATCCAAGTTCAGCATAGTGATCCCCTGCCAACACCAAGCGGCACCGATCACCCATCTTGCGGAGCTGATCGGCTAATTGTTCGCCAACCCCTTCGGGATCAGCCAGAATCAGCCATTGGCGTGAACGAGTCTGGATCGGCGGATCTACTGGCAATGTCCTTGGCATCTGGGCCACGATCACAGCTTGTTGGGGGAAATCTTCGGAGGTTTCTGCAAAGGCTGGCAGGATCCCTACCTGACTAAAGCCAACCTGACTGAGTAACTGCTTCCAGGCCGAACTGTTCAAAAGTGGATAGTCGGGACGTAGAGAATGATCTTGAAAACGCCACCAGCCCTCCAGTAATCCAAAACTTAAATCGATCCAGCGCTGCCGTTGGGTGATCTCTAGCATCACCAAGATCCCGCCCGGAGCCAACAACTGCTGAACATGAGCTAAGGTTTGCTTCAGCGAGAGAGTGGCATGGATCACATTAGCAGCCACGATCACATCATACTGGTGGGCTTCAAATCCTTGATCAGTAGGATCGCGTTCAATATCAAGTGTTTGGTAGCGTACATTTGTGTAGTCGCGGAATTTTTCCTGGGCTTTGGTGGTAAAGAGTGCGCCAATGTCTGTGAAGGTATATTCCGTTTGATCCGGGTCCAATTTCGGCAGAATATAGCTGGTAGTTCCCCCGGTTCCGGCCCCAATTTCCAACACCCGGATCCCTTGAGCCTTGGGAACGTTAGTGAGGAATGTTGAGATCGTGGCCTGCACCAACGGGTTCATCATCCGGGATCCCGGCGAATTCTGATAAAGCTGGGTGGCTGCGCTCAGATCCCCTTGGGGAAATACCAGTTCAACCGGATCTTGATCGCCTCGCAACACCCGACCCAGTTGGGATCCACAACGATCAAGTAACACCAGTTCAGCCTCAGCCTCAGGGGATTGCTGACGAAGATCCTGAAGGTGTTGAGCCGGATTAACCGAGGGCAGAGGTTGAAGGGATCGCCAAGTCTCCGAGTCCAGTGTGAGGATCCCCTCTTCGGCCAGGATCTGCAAGAGTCTGTGGAGGAGCCGATGATGTTGCGGGATCACCCCTAAGGTTTGCGCGACCGATGCAGTGGTGAACGGATCCCCAATGGCGAAGGACCAGCCTAAGATCTGTAGAGCTTGGACAATATACTCAACACTGAGGGTTTCTAACTTGACTAAAACCTCAGAGCAGTAGCGCTCCAGCTCCGATCGAGAAAACGGTTCAGGTGGATCAGCTTCGACCTGTTCAGCCACAGTTTGGAGAGGTAGGGGAGAGACGGCCAGGAGCGATCGCTGCTGCAGAGAGTGGATCAATCGAGCTTTGGATCGCCACTCCACCCCATAGAGCAACTCGTTTTCCTGAGCTTGCTGACCAAACAGAACTCTGGCAGAGGTTTTCCGAGCCTTCAACCCCTCGATCGTGGTGATCGCTTCCCCCGTAGGTGTATACAACCGAATATCCGAGACGATACTTTGCGGATTGGGCTGATCGACAGGATGCAGTTGGCCATGACTCCACACCTCGATCGTCGGCGCTCGGTGCAGGATCAATCGGGAACAACCTACTGGGAGATAGGTGGCATCTTCACTGACCTCAATCTCACTCAGCAAGGTGAACATTGTTTGAATACAGCTGTCCAGCAGAGCCGGATGGAGCATGTAGCGATCCACATCCGGGATCAATGCCTCATGCAGTCGAGCTTGGCTTACGGTTTCGCCGGATCCTTGCCAGAGCTGTCGCATATTCCGCATCAACGGCCCATAGGCAGATAGCTGAGTCACCTGCGTGTAAAGATCCTGACTCGCATCATGCCGACACCGAGCTTTGAGATCCTCAAGATCCATAGGAGCCACAGGTTCTAGATCGGATTGCACCCGAACATGGCCATAGGCGTGCAGCACCCAGGATTCCTCCTCAGCAGCGTTCTCATCAGCCATAGGTTCTTTGAAGCTAAAGATCTGCCAGCTCGCTTGAGTGGTTTGAGCGGTATCACCTTCGGGCTTCAGGATCAAATGAACGATCACCTCATCCCCATGACTGGGCAACACGAGGGCATTGATGAAGTGAACATCCTCCAGGATCAGATGGGGCGATTTCAACACCCGCAGGCCCGCTGTCAGAGCCATCTCTAAGTAGCCTGCTCCGACAAACACCACCGCATCCAGAACCTGGTGATCACCCAAATAGACTGGACGATCTTTGCTGAGGGTGGCTTCAAAGTGGATCTCTTGAGATCCCGGTAGCAAGACTCGTTGACCTAAAAGAGGATGATCGGATCCTGTGGCCGATCGCGTTGGGGTGGGACGGCGGATCCGGGTGGGCTGAACCAGATCGTCGATCCAGTAGCGCTGACGTTGGAACGGGTAGGTCGGCAGAGAAAGCTTGGGACGGGGTTGGCCTTGATCAAACCGATTCCAATCCACCCGACAGCCCTGAACCCATAGCTGAGCCAGACTCTGCAGGATCACTTCACCATCCTCATGCCCTGGACGCAGCGACGGCAACCAACGACTGGAATGAGCAATGGGATCCCCTGCAATCACCTTCTCATGGGGTAAACAGTGATGGCCCATCCCCAACAGGATCGGTTTGGGTCCGATCTCTAGAAAGATGTCGTACTTCTGCAGCAGAATGCTCATCCCCTGCGCAAACCGGACAGGCTGACGCACATGATCGATCCAATACTGAGGTGTTGCTAGTTCTGTTGAAACGATCGTGCCTGTCAAATTCGACACCACAGGTAAACGGGGCACCTGGTAGTTCACTGCTTGGGCCACAGTAGCAAACTCTGCCAGCATCGGATCCATCAGCACCGAATGAAATGCATGAGAAACCTGCAGAGGCTTGCACGTCATGCCTTGATCCTGTAACGTTTTCGAGATCTCCGTGATCCCCGTGACAGATCCAGTCAACACCAAACTGTGAGGACCATTAAAAGCTCCGATCTCGACAGGTTCCGAAGTCATGGCTAAGAGAGGGGTGATCTGATCTTCCGTCGCCATCACCGCCATCATCGTGCCGCCAGCGGGCAACTGTTGCATTAATCTGCCGCGAGCTGCGATCAATTTCAATCCATCGTCAAGACTAAACACACCTGCAATACAAGCCGCCACATACTCACCCACGCTATGCCCCAACAGGACCGCAGGCTCGATCCCCCAAGATAACCACAGTTGAGCCAAGGCATACTCGATCGCAAACAAAGCAGGCTGCGTGTAACCTGTCTGATCTAACAACGTCAAAGGTTCTGCAGTTCCGGCAGAATGCGTCCCGGATCCGCTCGAAGATCCACCCCCGGAGCTGACGCTAGAGTTCACGGATCCATTGTGCTCAGGGGTTAGAGTTGGATAGAGCACATCGAGTAAGGGCTGATCTAGATAATTCTGTAGAATCTGATCACAGTGATCGAGGGCTTGCCGAAACACAGGTTCCGTTTCATACAGCTGCCGTCCCATGTTGATGTATTGGGATCCTTGGCCTGTAAACAAAAACGCAATCTGAGGCGCACGACCGTCATGATCGATCGGACTGACAAAGCCTCCCGTTGTCGTCGCAATACCTGGTTGAACTCCAGATCCCAGGTTCTTAAGCTTCTGCTGAAGATCGGGTAAGCTCTCGATCACCAGGGCCAAGCGATAGTCCAGCTGCGATCGGCCTGTATTGGCGCTAGAGCAAAGATCAGCTAGATCGAGATCGGGATGGGCGCTGAGGTAGTGATCATAACGATTCACCAGATCCGTCAGAGCCGTTTCCGTTTTGGCTGAAAGAGCCAGGAGCTGCAGAGGCCGTTTTCTCTGACAATCAGAAGGATCCAGATCCCCAGTAGGATCCAGATCCCTAGTAAGATCCAGATCCCCAGTAGGATCCTTGTTTGGATCCGTTAATCTCACAAGATCTAATGCACCATCAGATGGCTGTGGGTTGGGAGCGGCTTCCAAAACTAAATGCACATTGGTTCCACTCATCCCAAAGGCACTCATCCCCGCCAAAGGCCGTTTCCCCTCTGCCCAAGATCGAGGTTCCGTCACAACCTGAATCGGCAAACGATCCCAAGGAATGTAGGGGTTGGGGGTTTTGAAATGAAGCTGGGGAGGAATCTGCTGCTGATGCAGAGCCAGAACTACTTTGATTAGACTGGCTACCCCGGCGGCGGCTTCCAAGTGGCCGAAATTGGTTTTAACGGATCCCACCCACAACGGCCAATCCTCACCCCGATTTTCTCCTAGAACTTTGCCGAGGGCGATCAACTCAATCGGATCCCCTAACGACGTGCCTGTGCCGTGAGCCTCAACATACTGAACATCACTGGGATCCACTCCCGCATTCTTCAACGCCTGACGCAAAACCGCTTCCTGGGCCAAGCCGTTGGGAGCCATCAGGCCATTGCTCCGGCCATCGTGATTCGCAGCGGATCCCCGAATACAAGCTAGAATCCGATCGTGATCGGCGATCGCGTCTGACAAGCGTTTCAACACGACAATGCCACAGCCTTCTCCTCGTGCGTAACCGTTGGCACTAGCATCAAAGGTTTTACACCGACCATCAGGAGCAAGAGCCCTCAACTTTGAAAACCCGATCGAAGCCCCAGGATGGAGCAGCATGTTCACTCCGCCCGCTAAAGCCACGTTACTTTCTCGTGATCGCAAGCTCTGACAAGCCAAATGCACGGACAACGCCGAAGATGAACAGGTTGTATCTAAGAATAAAGCTGGACCATTTAGTCCTAATACGTAGGCAACTCGTCCAGCAGCAATACTGCGAGCACTTCCTAAGCTACTGTAGGCATCGATCTGATCCGGATCCCCAGACATAAACGCAAATCGGGCATAGTCCTCTAAACCGATCCCGAAGAAAGCGCCCGTCAAGCTGCCCATTAGACGATCTGGCGCAAGGCCCGCATGTTCTAACGCTTCCCAACTGACCTCCAGTAACAATCGCTGCTGTGGATCCATCGACACAGCTTCACGCGGGGCAATACCGAAGAACTGGGGATCAAATTGATCAACTCCTTCCAGAAAGCCCCCATAGCGGCAATACATTTTGCCAGGGGTTTCAGGATCCAAATCATAGAACTGCTGTACATCCCAACGATCAGACGGGATCTCGGTAATCCCATCAATACCTTGGTGGAGAAGTTGCCAATACCGATCAGGATCGGTAGCTTCTCCTGGAAAACGACAGCCAATCCCAATCACTGCGATCGGTTCCCGTTGTTGCCGCTGCAGATCTTCAATCTGGGTGCGGGCCTTTTGCAG
>CAZONZ010000006.1:9429-12860 GCA_964581005.1 uncultured bacterium | reverse complement strand
GTCCACACTGAGAGGCGGCGATCGGGGTAAATCTTGCTCTACGTAGAGTTGGGGAGAATCTCCAGGATCGTTCGTCTCAGGATCGCCTGGGTCACTGCCATTGAACTCACGATTATGATCAGCACTTGGATCAGCACTTTGGTTGGCAACAGGTTGATGGGCAGAACTGGGAACCGCAGCTTGATCGGCAGCACTTGGATCAGCACTTTGATAATCAGCACTTTGATAGTCAACACTCTGATAGTCCACGCTTTGATAGGCAGGATGTTGATCTGAATCAAGTTCAAATCCATTTCCCCAGCGTTTCGGGAGTGAATGATCTCCAGATGGATGCTCAAGATCCTCAGGCCGCAACCATTCATCCAGCTCTCGATCCTCACCCGCGAGAGTTTGCTCAACCAAGCCAATTGAAGCGGTATAGTCCTGGATCTCCGCCGTGATCGCACCCGCTCCACAGACCACTTGCTCTTCAGGACTCCCGATCAGGATCTGTTGAAGCTTCTGTTGGAATTGCAGATCGGCCCAAGTCGCCGCCCGTTGCAACCGTTGCGCAAGCGATGGATCTAGGCTTGGATCCCTCAGCCGCTGCAGCCGAGCCTGAACCACAGCCAGCAAGATCACCCAATTCGTGAGCTCACCCACGCAGCTATAGATCCACCGCGAGGTTGTATGACTGGCCCCAAACCGACTGCTTTGGTTAAACCGCTCCTGGATCGATCCCACCGCCTCCCGCAAGCGCTGAGCAACCGCAGGTACGCCTAGGGTCTGAGCCAGAAACTGATCCAGCTGTTCACCTTTCTGGACCAACCGGGATCCCAAAAACATATTCAGAGCTTCCGTTGGCCCTTCAAAGATCCGGAGTAACCGTGCATCTCGTAGCATTTGCGGAGCCATATTCGTTTCAATGTAACCCCGTCCTCCCAATAGTTGAACCAACTGATCCGTAGCCTGCCAATACAGCTCAGGTCCGGTTGTTTTGCAAGCACCATAGAGCTCTTCCGGGACGGGGAACCCTTGATCTAACAACTCAGCCACCGTGAACACCAGCGATTCCACTGCGGTAGCTGCTGCTGTCAAATGCCCTAAGCACACCAACGTCACCGGATTATCCAGTAAACGACCTGTGGACACTGATCGACGAGAACTATAGCGCAGCATGATCTGAGTACACCGCTTGATCCCGCCCAAGCTCACCGCCCCTAACGCAAGACGGCCAAACATCATCGCATCCTGAGCTACGGTCAAGCCTTCGCCCACCGATCCCAGTAAACCCTCTGAAGTGACAGGAACATCTTGAAAATGGAGACTATTTTGCACCATCCCCCGCATCCCCATCGTCAGGGCTTCAGGCCCCTGGCGAAACCCTTCGGCCCCTCGCTGCACCACAAACCCCGTGATCCCCAGTGGCTTTTGCTGCTCATCCACCGTCTGCACAAACACATTGGTGACACTTGCCCACGATCCACTCCCGATCCAAATCTTTTGACCTTGAAGTTTCCACCGTCCTGGACCTGTAGCAGTAGCTGTACTCGCGATCGCCCTCGGATTCGATCCGGCCCCTGGTTCTGTAATCGCAAAAGCGGCTAGATCCCGCCCTTGAGCAATCCTGGGTAAGAGGTGATCGCGGAGGTGAGGCTGAGCCCAGCGCAAGATCGGACGAGTCCCTAAAACGTGATGAACGCCTACAAATGAAGCCAAGGTTACATCGATCGCACCCAGTTGTTCAAACATCCGAAATGTATCTCGATGGGTTAGACCGATCCCACCGTAAGACTGTGGCACCTGCATCCCCAACAACCCCTGATTGCCAAAATCCAACACAACATAGGGAGGAATACAGCGCCGTTCATCGATCAGTCGAGAATTGATCTGATCTGCAGCATATCCACGCAACCACTGCAGCAATCGATCCATTCGCTCCTGGCTATCTGGGCTGGCAGGATCTAAGAATTGAGACCCGTTTGGCTTCTGAAGCTCAGAGGATCCCATAGCGATTGCAGACATCTGAGGGATTCTTGATCCTCCCGCAGATCCTGGGTTCTGAAGGATCGTGTTAATACCTAGGGTTCCTTTTTGATCCTGAGTTGAAGTCCCAGTACTTGAAGCCGTGGCAGTTGAAGATTTAGACTCCTGAGATTGGGGGAAATTCGGATCGAACCAATAGCGCTGACGTTGCCAGGGATACGTCGGCAGAATTAACTTGAATCGTGGATACGGTGCATCAAACCCTTGCCAATTGATCCCGACCCCTTGTGCATACAATCGAGCTAGTGTTTCTAAAACCAGGATCCATTCAGACCCCAAGATCGGGGAACGTCCCGGCATACTTTGCAACCACAGTAGAGCTTGAGATCCTTCAGGATCCTTTGGAGTCCCAGGTAGATCCTCGGATCCCATTCCTAAGCTCAACAGAATGCTATAGTTCTTCTGCTTCAACCATGCCAATGCTGGATCTAAATGAGATGCTTGGGATCGGGATCCAGACCAGTACTCCGAACTCACTAGATCTTCAGGATTAATCAGACCGTGATCATCATCTAAAACAGGAATTCGAGGAACTGCATAAGTAACTTGAGTTGCCCAAGATTTAAGTTGGATCGCACGCTCTTGATCAGAACTAGACTGGATAGATGGATCAACTTGAGCGGACCCCACAACAAACTGAAGCGCTGTTTCTAAGTCGTAAATTCCGGCAAGACAGGCTGCTAAACATCGCCCTGATCCCTGAGCAACAAGTGCTGAAGGACTAACTCCCCAAGCTTTCCACATCTGGGCTAAGGCATAACCGAGTCCAAAATGGATCACCTGAGTCAAACTGGTCAATTCCAGATCTGAGGGTTTAACTGGATCGAAATCCTCCTCAACCTGATCTCGATCTGGGTACAGGATCCTCAGTAATGGCGTATTCCAAAGTCTCTGAAGGATCCGATCACATTCTTCTAAAGCTCGGCGGAAGTTGGGTTGACAGCGGTAGAGCGCATAGCCAAGATTGACGGGAATTGGATCATCTTGGAGATCAGCAAAATTAGGACAATAAAAAGCAACCTTGGGTGGCTGCTTACGAGGGATCAGATTCCAAACCATGCCGTCCGAGGATCCAACAGACTCAGACATCTGCACATCCCCATCCGAATGATCCGTGCAAAACACTGCTAATCGTTGCCGCAACTCTGGAATCGATTCAGCCAGGATGGCCAAGCGATGATCAAAGTGGGATCGCCCAGTGTTAGCTGTAAAACAAAGATCGGGAAGTGGTTGATCAGGTGTGACCTCTAGATGATTCTGGTAGAGCTTGACAAGATCTCGTAGAGCCTGAGGAGTTTTGGCCGACAGCGTGAGCACATGGTGGGGACGATCCTCTAGATCCCCTGATGGAGATCCCAAGATTGCTTCAGATTCAGGAGCCTCAGCCAGGATCACATGAGCATTGG
>CAZONZ010000006.1:0-9329 GCA_964581005.1 uncultured bacterium | reverse complement strand
TTTGCTGAGAGAGTCCATTGGGAGCCGTGAGGCCATTGGTATAGCCATCATGATTGACCGCCGATCCCCGGATCACCGCTAGGATCCGGTCGTGATCTCGCTGAGCATCTGCCAACCGCTTCAGCACCACGATCCCGCAGCCTTCTCCTCGAACATAGCCATCTGCCGCTGCATCAAACGTCTTGCATCGACCATCTGCCGCCATCATTTGAGCCTGAGCTGACGCGATCGAGTGTTCAGGAGACAGGATCAGATTCACCCCACCCACCAGACAAAGTTTAGATTCCGATCGGTGTAAACTCTGACAGGCAAGATGCACCGCCACCAGCGAGGAGGAACAAGCCGTATCAACCACTATGCTCGGACCCCGCAAGTTCAGCAGATAGGAGAGGCGATTGGCCACGATCGCAAAGGCCGTCCCCACACCCGTATGAACACTGATACCCGACTGATATTGATATAGTAGACGGTTGTAGTCACCATTGCTAACCCCCACAAAAACCCCGACCGGAGCTTCAGCTAGTTGAGCCGGATCGATCGCCGCATTTTCTAAGGCTTCCCAAGCAACTTCAAGGACCAAGCGTTGCTGGGGATCGATGTATTCAGCTTCAGCCGCTGCGATCTGAAAAAAATTGGCATCGAAGCAATCCACCTGATCGAGGAAGCCCCCCCAACGGATATGAGGCTTAGCTTGAAGCACGGGCTCCAAAGCATCAAGCTCCCATCGATCCGGGGACACCTCCCGAATCGCATCGGTTCCCTGGTAGAGCATCCGCCAAAACAAATTCGGATCGTGAGCTCCTCCTGGAAAGCGGCAGCCGATACCTACAATCGCAATCGGATCCATAGCTTTATCCTCGACCGCTACTGATCAGAGACGGGGAGTATCATAACGACGCAACGCTAATCGGGCTAGGTTCGCATTTCCGATATGAAACCCGATCATCGACATACTCAGATACTTTTCATACTTGGCTACCACCTCTGGCCCCACTAGCTCGATCGCCGCTGCCCGATTTGCCCGCAAGCGATTCAACCAATGTCGCAGCGTTTCCTCATAATGAAACCGATCATTCCGAAGCAAGACCATTTCAAACAACCGCTCCGAAGCTTTTACGATTTCAGCCACGTAGGGGAAATCCGTTTCGGGAAAGATCTCGTCTTCAATGAACTGACTGAACACCTCTGGACCCGCGTTATCCATCACCACCGTCTGCAACGAGATCCAACCTCCTGGCTTCAACCAACGATGGCATGACTCAAAAAAGCGACGATATGATGCCACCTTCTCATCGAACGAAAGCCCCCGCTTCACAAAATGCTCAAAGGCTCCGATCGAAATAATCCCATCATAGGGTTCCTGAGGCGAATGATCAGACCAATTCTCCACCGTCACGTGAATATTAGAGGGAGAAGAAGCATGGATCCAATCGGCTTGAGCTTGGCTGAGTGTTAATCCAACTGCATGGGAAACGCCATAGACTTGAACCAGCCGTCTGAGGGTCGCTCCCCAGCCACAGCCAATATCCAAGATCCGTTGGGCTCCTTGGGCTCGCGCTTGCGTGATATGAAAATCAATCTTGCGGATTTGAGCGGACTCTAGAGTATCACCCTCTTCCCACAAAGCCGCTGAATAAAGCATCTCTTGATCCAGCCATAAGCGATAGAAATCATTGCCGACATCATAGTGATATTGGATCGCTTGTTCGGATGCACCGTGATACTGGATAGGCTCAGAGGCTGGGGCTATTGAGGCTAAAGCCGAGTCTGAATCTAAGTCTGAAACTGGGGCTGAATAGGTCATGCTCTGATCGTCTCCTGCTCCTCAACGCGATGGGGTCATACAAAGCACTAAAGCACTTAGAAATGATTGTGATTGTGATGGATCCGGACAATCAGAATTATCCTTTGAACTCTTGGGCCAGATGATCGGTCAGTTGCTCAATGGTGGGGTAATCATAAACTAAGGTTGGATCCAATTCAACCCCTAGCCAATCCTCCAGATCTCCTGTCATGCCCACCGTAGCTGAAGAATCTAATCCATAGCTACTAAACGACCGTGTAACATCCACACTGCCGGGGTCTATGTCCAAAAGTTGAGCCAGATAATCGATCAACCACTCTTGAATAGACTCCAATCGGATCATTTTTTGAGACTGCTCTGATTCCGAAACCAGCATAGAAATTCTCCTAATGAACTTCATTTCCAACAGCTTTTCTGGTTGCCATCATACCAGGTGTGGGTGCTTTAATATCCCAAACCCAGCCTAATGGTTTCAAGACTCGAATCAGCCAAGCCCCCAGATCAACCTGCCACCAACTCAAGCCGAAATAAGCCGAGTTGGGAAAAGCATGGTGGTTGTTATGCCAGGACTCACCTGCCGTCAGGATCGCTAACCAGGCATTATTCGTGCTTTGATCATGGGTCACAAAGGGGCGCTGACCCCAAAGATGAGTGATCGAATTGATGCTGTAGACGGCATGAGTGATTACGAAGATCCGTGTCAAGCCTGCCCACAGAAAAGCCTGCAGTGCCCCGATCCAACTCCCAATCAAAATCCACCCTAGAACCGTTGGGAGCATGATCCCTAAGGCAACCCAAACCCAGTAGAGTTTATTGACTTTACTGAGGAGTGGATCCCGCAGGAGATCTTTAGCAAAGAAGGCTGAATTGGTAATATCTCCAGTGAACAACCAGCCCACATGAGCAAACCAAAATCCTCGCAGTCCACCCCAAGCCTGATCATGATGCAAGTGAGGGGAATGAGGATCGCCCGCTTGATCGCTAAATTGATGATGCCGACGGTGATTCCCCACCCAATAGATTACAGGTCCTTGGGCTGCCATCGATCCGAAAATCACCAACAAAACTTGGATCGCCGGATGAGCCTCAAATGCACGATGAGCCAGCAGACGATGATAGCCAACAGTGATCCCGATCATAGTCATGAAGTAGAACATCACCATCAGAGCCAAAGCAATCAGATTGACTCCAATGATCGGGATCAGCGCAATAGCAGCCACCCATCCTAACAACGAGATCAGACTGACCCAAAAGACAACCACCCGTTGAAAACTAAGCAGGGACTTGCTCTCGATCGTGATTCGTTTCCGAGAACTCTGAGTGGAGGTTGCGGAGACTTGATCAGGAATCGCATCCATCGATGGATCCAATACGGCTTCTTGAGTTTGACTCATGGTTCACTCCTTACCTAACTGAGCTCCACAGGACTAAAGGCTAGATCATGCAAGTAGGCCGTTCGTTAATAGATGGTAGGAACGATTCAATGACCTGATTGGATGCCCTGGTATTGTGCTCAAGACAACCAAATCTGATCAGAAAGGTTGATCACAATCAATACCCTGCATTTCTACCCACTGCTCGTTATATCATACTTAAGCTGTTTTCTAAATATGATCGCCGACAAGCATGGCGCTGGATTTTGCCACTGGATGTTTTTGGAATACTAACGGGTTTGATTAAAACAATATTACTGACTGTTAAGCCGTGGTTAACCGAGACGGCTTCTGTAATGCTGCCGATCACTGCTACTTGATCTAAATTCCTCAAGGCTGTCCGCTCCACTTCTTGGACAATGATCAGTTTCGTTTGGCCGTTGTCATCAATCGTGAACGCGGCCCCTGCATTAGGCCGGAGGGCAGGATGGCTCTCCTCCACGGTCAACTCAATATCTTGGGGATAATGATTCTGGCCGCGAATAATGATCACATCTTTGATCCGACCTGTGACATACACTTCACCGTCTAGAAGAAAGCCTAGATCACCTGTCCGCAGAAATGGGCCTTCGCCCGTATCCGCTATGTAGGCTTGAAACGTCAATTCAGTGGCCTCCTGACGATGCCAATAGCCTTGTGCCACATGGGGACCAGCAATCCAAATCTCACCAACTTGATCCGGCGGACACTGCTGGAGAGAATCAGGATCCACAATCCGGATCGCTTGCTCCAAGAGGGTCTGACCACAGCTCACAACTGCGCGACTGTCGGGCTGAGGCTGATCCAGGACAACAACCTTGTTGTGCTCCAACCCTGAAGCTTGAACATGGCGGATCAGGGGCGAACGTTTGGAGAATCCACCGGAAATGATCAACGTAGCCTCAGCCATGCCATAACACGGGTGAGCCGTTTCAGCTCGAAAGCCACACTCAGCAAAGGCAGCTGCAAAACGCTGCAAAGTTTCCGCACGGACAGGTTCAGATCCGTTGAACGCCACTTGCCAAGAGCTCAGATCGAGCGTTGCCTTTTGGTCAGCTGAGATCCGCTTAACACATAGATCGTAAGCAAAGTTCGGTCCACCACTCGTTGTTGCTTGGTAGTGGGAGATCGCCTTTAGCCAGCGAATGGGTTTTTGCAAGAACGCTGTAGGCGGCATCAGAACGCAGTGAACCCCCATATACAAGGCTTGTAAGGCATTTCCCAGCAATCCCATATCATGGAAAAGCGGTAGCCAACTCACATAGATCGTACTGGGATCATGATTGAAGGCAACTTTGATCATTTCCTCGTTGTAAATAATATTACCATGACTGACCATCACTCCTTTAGGATTGCCTGTTGATCCTGAGGTGTACTGCAGAAAGGCCAGGGTATTGGGAGTGATCTCGATCGGTTGCCACTTGGTTGCCATCTCATCCGGCCATGACTGGCTTGACAAGCAACGAAGATCACCTAGATTCAACTCCTGGAACTGAGATCTCACCTGCTCAACCAGATCTGGAGTGGTGAAAACTAGATTGGGCTGGGCATCACGAGTGATGGAACGGAGTCGATCGAGTCGTTGGTTTTGCCGAGGAGGATAAGCCGGAACAGCCACAACCTTGGCATAGAGACACCCCAGAAACGTGATCAAAAAGTCGAGTCCCGGTGGAAAAAGCAGCAGAATTCGATCGCCCGGATCGCTCAAAGACTGAAGATAAGCAGCAACCGCTTGGACTTGGATCACAAGCTGCCGATAGCTCAGGCAGGCACTTTCAGCTTCCCCATTCATCAAGAACGTGTAGGCCAAGTGATCGGGTGACTGCTGGGCCTTGCTCAAAAGCAGATCCACTAAATTGAACTGTAGGTGTGCAGGAGGACGCTCCCAATCCATACCACTGGCCTCACAACCATCCGCTCTGTCATAATACGTTGCAATGGTTCACTTCAGTACGCCAGATCAACTTCTCGTTGAGATTTAATCCAAAAGAGCAAGAAAAGTTACCTTATATCTAGATAGAGTTAGCTAGTGATTTGATCCAGCCAGGTCAGATCCTCAAGCATGGCTTGCACCTCCTCACCGATCGGGTATCGTTCCACCCTCTCCATCCCCAAGCTTTACTCCGGATCGAGTGCGCCAAACATTGCTAAAGGGTCAGCAGATCTCTACCTTGGTCTCTGGTTGGTGGAGTCGGTTTCAGATCAGGAGCAATATGGCTCGACTCAGGCCCATCTTGAGATCGCTCTGAACCCTCTTGGGGCAATCTTGGCTCAAAACAGTGAACCTGAGGATGACAGGATCTTGGGGGCTTGCCTTTCCGGTATCTCTACGGATTAAAATAGGGAATATCGTTACCGATAGCCTTGTTCTGAACTTTATAAAAGATTTTTCCTAGTAAAACCTTCATATTTCTAAGTCATTGGGCAAATTTGCTGAGACACCTTCAGCTATTTTGCTGAGAAAACTGAATCTGATTCTGCCCACAATCAAGCGTACAGACGCATAAAAACAGGGCAGAAAGATGGCTATTCAACAGATCATTCATCGCGCAATGAGCACTGGAGCGATCAGTTCCGTCCAGGATCACGAGCTCAACACGTTGCTGTTCCAAAGGGATCTGACTCCAGGGGACATGTTTTTACTGCGGCGACTGAATCGGGCACTGAACGATGGCAGTGTGGTTCAGCGCGACTGTGTTCCCCTAAAGATCGATCCTCTGAAGTGGCGACTGCGTGCCTTGCCCGATCATGCCTCTAGGATCACTCAGCATGGCTAAAGTCGTCTGGCAGAGCAGGCAGCATCTGAGCTCGATCCCGTGAGGTGGCTCCACCCGCTGCTGTGGGGTGATCGGATTCCCTGGATCCACCTGAGCGTGCAGCGCCCACCTCCTCTGCTGCAACCCGATCGGCCCATGCTTTGGCCAGATCCTCAGAGCGTTTCCTAGCCTCTGTCTCACCCGATCCGTGGAGTAAGACATAGAAGCAGGGAATGATGAACAGGGTTAGGAGGGTGGCCAGCGAAAGACCCGAAAAGACAACTACCCCCATCGGTTGCAACAGTTCCGATCCTTGACCCACCCCCAGCGCCAACGGAAATAGCCCTAACACAGTGGTTAAGGTCGTCATCAAGATCGGTCGGAGTCGTTGGGGAGCCGCCATCAAGATGGCTTGTCGATAGCTGAGTTGCTGCTGATCCCGAAGCTGGTTAGCAAGTTCGACCAAAATGATGGCATTGTTGACCACGATCCCAACGAGCAAGACAGCTCCAACCAAAACCGTGGCTCCTAAAGCTGTTTTCGTGAGATAGAGCCCTAAGATCCCTCCGGCCAACGACAACGGCACCGTCAACATGATCACCAAGGGATCGATCAGCGTGTTGTACTGCACGGCCATCACCACAAACACCAGGAACGTTGCTAACCCGCCTAAAAGCAGCAAGGATCGTTGTAACTCTTGACTGGTTGCAGCTGTAGAACTGGGCAAGGTACTCACTCCATCCGGCAATTGCAGTTGCGCCAGCACAGCATCAACCTGGGCTTGAACTTCACTCAGCGTTGCTCCTTCCTGGAGAGATCCCTCAATAATGAACACCTGGCGCTGATTAATCCGTTGAATTTCCCCTGGAGCTCTGCCCAACTCGATCCGAGCTACATCGCTAAGACGGAGAGGGTGTCGATCTGGTAAAAACAAAGGGAGGCGAGCTAATTCTGACGCCTGCTGCACCGATCCTTGAGCAAGTTTGACCCGGATATCGATCAACTGATCCCCCCGTTGCAGTTCAGTCGGCACTGTTCCCTGGATCGCCGTTTCAATGGTCTGCCCTAAATCTTGAGTACTGAGTCCTACAGCATCGGCTCGATCCCAATCGGGGATGATTTGCACTTCCGGCTGGGAGGGATCGGCATCAGGACGAAACTGAGCGGTTTGGATCTGTTCATCCAGCGCCTGCAATACCTGCCGACCAGCCCGTTCCAGAGTTTCTGTATCTGGGCCTTGCAAGATCACGTCAAGATCGGCTCCCCGCACAGGCGAGTTACTCACGATCAAGCCTCGCACCGATCCCGGCGACACTCGCAACCGCACATCCACAACATTCAGCTGCTCTAATTCCTGCGAGACTCGACTGGCAAACGCTTGAACCGAAGCCCCCGGCTTTAAGGTGATCGTGCTGGATCCCCGCAAAACATTTTCACTGGTGCTACTACCGAAAAGGAATCCTCCGGCTGTGGTAAAGGTGTAGGCCGTCTCAGGTTGATCCAGCAACATCTGATCCACGCTATTCATAACCTGCTGATTGGCTTCCAGTGACGTCCCTGGAGGAAATTGAGCCCATAGTCTAGCTTGGCCCGAATTGATCCGAGGCAGGATTTCTTGCGGCAGTTGATTGACCATCCAATAGCTCCCCGATCCCAAGAGAACCGTAGTGAGGAGAATGACAATGGCAGGACGGCGGATCACTTTGGCAAGGGTCCAGCTATAGGCGATCGTTCCCCCTTCAAAGGCCCCTTGAAAAGCTCGGATCGGCCAGAATCGACTCAATCCACTGGAGGCTCGGATCCCTAGCAGACGGGAGGCCAACATCGGCACAACGGTGAGGGCAACCAGCAATGAGGCAGCAACCGCAAAACTGATCGTCAGGATCAATTCTTTGAACAAAAGCGAGAAGAACCCGCCCACTAATAAAAAGGGCAACACAGCAACCAAGTTGGTACTTGTAGAGGCCAGGAGTGCTGATTCCAGTTCCTGGCTACTTTGTTCCGCTTGCTGGATCAAGTCTTCCGATCGCTGGGCTGATTCGGTTGGATCTTCGCCATGACGGTTGTTGAGAGGGGGGCGGGGTTGCACGCCACGAGCAATGTTTTCCAGCATCACGATCGAGTTGTCCAAAACGATCCCGACACCCAGAACCAATCCTCCCAAACTGAAGATATTGAGCGATAGTCCAAACCAGGTCATTAAGATCAAGGCGGTTAACGTGGCTAACGGGATTGCGAGAACCACCACCACCGCTTGTCGCAGGGATCCTAAAAACAACAGCACGACGATCGTAGCCAAGATCGTGCCCATGATTCCGGCTTCAGCCACATTCTTGACGGATCGGCGAATAAACTCAGATTCATCTAAGGTTGCTGTCAGAGTGAAGTCTTCGGACAATAATCCTGCTTGTTGTAGACCTTCGATCTTGCGTTTGACACCATTGACCACCAGGATCGTGTTAGCATCCGGCTGTTTTTGAACACTGATCTTGACAGCAGTCTCACCATTCAAGCGCACCTGGATCCGTTGGTCAGCAGGTCCATCAATGATCTGAGCAACCTCATCCAAACGAACCCGACCGCCGCCAGGGGTTTGCAGCGAAACTCGTCGGATCTCGTCAACACTGGCAAATCGACCGACTGTGCGCGTCAACGGTTCTCCTCGATCTCCTAGCAACCGTCCACCCGCCACATCTTGATTCCGTTCGGACAAAACCTGCAGTACATCCGTCACACTGATCCCCAATGCTTGCAACCGCTCCAGATCGAGTTCCACCCGGATCTCTTCTTCCAATCCACCTGACACATCCACCGAGGCAACCCCAGGAACCACATTGAGCTCCCGCACTAGTTCTTCATCCGCGAACGTGCGCAGATCCATATCACTCAAGCGGGTAGACGTCAGCGCAAATTCGTAGACTGGGAGCTGGGATGGATCAAACTTAAATAAACGCGGCTGACCGACACGATCGGGTAAACTGCTTTGAGCTCGGTTGACCGCAGCGGTTGCATCATTGAGGGCTTGATCGATATTGCCACCCGCTTCAAAATACAGATCCACAGCAATTCGACCTTCACGAGTCCGGGAGTAGATCTGCACCACCCCTTCTGTAGCAGCCAGAGCTTCTTCAAGTGGGCGAGTCACTTCATCTACGGCAACATCGGGAGAGATCCCAGAGGCACTGAGGCGAAGACCAATGCGGGGGTAGGTGATCGAAGGGAGCAGATCGACCGGCAATTGGGTTAGGGAAAAGACTCCTAAGACGATCACGGCCAGGGTTAGCATCAGGGTGCCAATATGCCGACGGATCGAAAGTTGGGTAATGCTCCAGTTCGCCACAGATCGAGATCCCCACG